>CAYPTK010000062.1:0-2778 GCA_964413555.1 uncultured Bacteroidales bacterium
AAATTTGAGGAACCTGGGAGGAATGACATTCATTGATATTAGAGACAGGTACGGGATTACGCAGCTCGTATTCAATAACGAGAAAGATAAAAATCTATGCAGCAAAGCACGTGAACTTGGACGAGAATATGTCATTCAAATTCATGGCAGCGTGATGGAACGGAGCAGTAAAAATTTTGATATACCAACAGGTGAAATTGAAATAGATGTTAATACTTTAAACGTCCTCTCTATATCACGAACCCCTCCATTTACTATATTGAATGAAACGGACGGTGGAGAAGAGCTTCGGATGAAATACCGCTATCTTGATATACGAAGAGAAGTGATGAAAAACAACCTTTTAACTCGTCATCAAATGGCCATGGAGGTTAGGAATTATCTTAGTAATCAGCATTTTATTGAAATAGAAACTCCTTTTCTTATCAAGTCTACCCCGGAAGGAGCAAGAGATTTTATTTTGCCTTCAAGATTACATCCCGGGGAGTTTTACGCTTTGCCTCAATCACCACAAACATTTAAACAGTTACTGATGATAGGTGGATACGACCGTTATTTTCAAATTGTGAAGTGTTTCAGGGACGAAGATTTCAGAGCCGACCGCCAGCCTGAATTCACTCAAATCGATTGTGAAATGTCTTTTGTCCATCAGAACGATGTTTTGGATATGTTCGAGGGATTGGTTAAACATTTGTTCAAATCAATTAAAGGAAAACTATTTGAAAATAAATTTCCTGTACTGTCATATAATGATGCAATGGAAATATATGGGACAGACCGGCCAGATATACGGTTTGAATTAAAAATTAATGATTTGACTTCACTTGTAAAAGGGAAGAATTTTAACGTGTTTGACCAGGCAGAATACATTGGTGGAATTTGTATACAAGGAGCAGCAGAATATTCACGCAAACAACTCGACAATTTAACCGATTTTGTATGCAAACCACAGATCGGGGCCAAAGGAATGGTATATGTAAAATATAATGCAGATGGTTCTCTTAAATCTTCTGTAGATAAATTTTATACCCGGGATGATCTGAAACAATGGGCCACGAAAGCCAACGGGAAACCCGGGGACCTGTTACTTATTTTGGCAGGCAATAAAAATAAGACGTTGAATGCATTGAGCGAGCTACGATTGGAAATGGGGAATCGTCTTGGCTTAAGGAATAAAGATCATTTTGAACCTTTATGGGTGGTTGATTTTCCCTTGTTTGAATGGGATGAAGAAAATCAACGCTATTTTGCAATGCACCATCCTTTTACTTCGCCTAAAGATGAAGATATTGAATGTTTTGAATCTGACCCGGGGAAAACGCGGGCCAATGCATACGACTTGGTTGTGAATGGAGTTGAGCTTGGTGGAGGGTCCATTCGTATTCATGACAAAAATATTCAGCAAAAAATGTTTAATGTATTAGGATTTAGTGAAGAAGAAGCATATGAACAATTCGGGTTTTTAATTGACGCGTTTCAATACGGCGCTCCTCCACATGGCGGAATAGCCTTTGGCCTTGATAGATGGGCCGCGTTGTTTTCAGGAACAGATTCCATTAGAGATGTTATTGCATTCCCGAAAAATAATGCAGGCAGGGATCTCATGATCAATTCTCCTTATCCTGTTACTGATAAGCAGTTGAAAGAGCTTTCTTTGAAAATCATAAACAGGTGAAACGAGCCATGGCTAAAATATTAGCCACGCTCGTGGATGATTATTAATACGCTCATCGCGATCTGAAAGTCAAATTATAAACTCATGGCGCAAGCTGTCTGACCATTAAAAATTAAAAAATAAACAGATGAAATATCGTATTTTAGTACTTTTGTGGCACCCAAAGTAAAAATGTTAAATATACATTAACTAAAAGGAATGATTTTTGTGTTTTTTTTAAAACCTTTATTTTTAACAATGGACCCCCTGATATGAACATAAAAGAAATATCCAATAAATATCAACTTATCATAGGACAATTAGAGAATAATCATATTATTAATGCACTTGAGCAATTACATGATTTGATTATAGCTACACGGAATGGTTTGTTAATAGACCGCTTTGAATTACAGAAAGAAACATATAAAAATATTTTAAAGCACTCGTTTTCAGATGTCAAAGACCCTGAAAAAGAAAAAATATATAACCATTTGGTTGTTTCGCTGTTTGAACTTGCAGATATAGCAAAAGAAGCACTGTATACAACATCATTTGCAGTTGAATTTTATGGAAAGAAAAAGGGTTTTGAAGAAAGGCCGGATAAAAGACAGGAAATACCTGATAACATAAACATACTACTAAAAGGTGAAGACCTTGGCAGTTTGTTTGAAAATCAGACGGCAAGCCATGTACCAGACATTAAACATGTTATTCATGAATATTTCCATCTTATTTGGTTGACAGACAGGTTGAATGACGAAGAATTCGAGTTACTTCAAAGGTTTTTTGCCTCGGGGAGTGTGGCATGGTATGACAAATGTCTTATAGTGAGTGCAATAACTCTGAGTATCCAACGATGTTTTGACGTGAGAAAACTGTTTTTCCTATTTGATCTTTATAAAGCATTTGAAAATCAGATATGGCAACGGGCATTGACAGGTATTGTATTGATACTTTATCAATATGACAAGCGATTGCATGTATATCCTGAAATTTTTGAGAAATTAACGGAGTTAAGGAAGAATAAAGATATTGAAAAGCATATTGAAATGATTTTAACGCAGTTGATACGTTCTAAAGAAACTGAAAAAATCAACAAAAAATTAAAGGACGAGATTATT
>CAYPTK010000062.1:2788-13833 GCA_964413555.1 uncultured Bacteroidales bacterium
TTATTAGGCTTAAAAATACATATATAACAAACAAGGAGGTTATATTTTGAATTGGTCTAAGAAGGAATTAGAGTCACTTTTTAAGACCTTATCCAAATCAAAGACAGTCAACATAGCTTGCAAAGAACACAATGAAAAATGGAACACCGATAGAACACAAAAGCAAATCAACAAAAAATTAAAGGACGAGATTATTCCTGAAGTTGAGAAAATACGTCCAAAACTTAATGATAAGTTAGAACTTGATAATATTCTTTCTGACCATCTGACAGAAGAAAAAAACCCGGACTGGGAGACCGTTTTTCAGGATACCCCGGACCTGTTAAAGAAACTCGAGGAAATATCCAGGATGCAGATAGAGGGTTCTGATGTATTCATGAGCGCGTTTTCAATGTTAAAAAATTTCCCGTTTTTTAATGAAATAAGTAATTGGTTCGTACCATTTTACAATGAAAATGAAACGGCGAAAAATGCATTAAAATCCGAAGAAGAATATGTAGATGTATCGAATTTTGTAAACAGCCTTGCCAATTCTGCATTCATGTGCAATTCCGATAAATATTCTTTTTGCTTCAATGTTCAGATGATCCCTCAACAACAAAAATCCCAGATCACGGAGTTATTCAAGATGGAATTGCAGGGAATGGAAGAATTGTCTAAAGAGGATGAGCTCATTAACCAACAAACAAAGGATAAGACCGTCATCACCCAGTATCTTCAGGATATGTATCGTTTCTACATGCTCTATAAGAATAAACGATTTTTTTATAATATATTTCATACTCCTATAGATGTATACAACACGAGTTTTTTTCCCTTATTTGTAAAAGATAAGAACGTGAAGCGTAACCTCGGTGAATTTTATTTTGAAAAGGAATTTTATGAAGATGCAATCAAAATTTTTGAACAATTAAATAAAGGTGAAGATACAAGCACGGAGCTTTTTGAAAAAATTGCTTTTGCATATCAGCGAGTGAAAGAATACCAAAAGGCCCTTGATGTTTACGAAAAACTTGAAATAGCAGACCAGGAGAAAGCCTGGACATTGAAGAATATAGCATTGTGCTACCGACGATTGAAAAATCCGGGAAAAGCAATTGAATATTATAAAAAAGCAGAACAACATGACCCGGAAAATTTATATATCCAAACATATCTTGGCCATTCATATCTTGATTTGAAAAATCATGAAGAAGCATTGAAGTATTATTTCAAGATAGAATACATGGCGCCCTCGAATAATCGAATCATGAGGCCTATTGCATGGTGCAGCTTTGTATTAGGCAAGTTTGACACTGCAAGTAAATATTATAATAAATTATTAGATAAACCCGAGCGGAACAAATATGATTATATTAATAACGGACATGTTGAATGGTGTAAAGGCCACACCGGCCAAGCCATCGAAAACTATCTTCTGAGCATCGGGCAAAAAAATAACACGTTCGAGGAATTTACCAAAGATTTCCTGGGAGATAAACAATATTTATTAAAGCACGGGATCGAAGAATTGGATATTCACCTGATGTTGGATCATTTAAAATTGGAGAGTCACGAGGCCAATTTATAATGACGGGGATTTATTTAAAATTAAATATATTTATAATGAAGCCAAATGTAATTAGAGACTGTCCCCCCGGTCAGCGTCAAGGCAATAAAGCCGGACCTGACAGACGGGCATTAATTAGGAATAAATTGAAATATACCATGTTATGTGGTCTTGTACTTTTTTTGTTTTCACGATATTCTTTGTTTTCTCAAAATGATAAGGATACTATTAAGCACTGGAAGTTTAATGGAAGCAGTGCATTGAATTTTTCACAGGTTGCTTTGTCTAACTGGGCAGCAGGTGGAGAAAATTCTATCGCGGGATATGCTATTTTCATTACACGCATGCTTTTTTCTAAAAATAAACTTTCGTGGGAATCAAACCTTGATGTTGGATATGGACAAATAAGCCAGCGATTGACTGATGGCAATCGATACTGGAAAAAAACAGACGATAAAATTGATTTTTCATCTAAACTGGGGATTAATGCATTTAACAAACATTGGTTTTATAGCAGTTTATCGAGTTTTAAAACACAAATGCTACCCGGGTATAAATATGTGAATGACTCTGTTCTTATATCCGATTTTTTATCTCCTGCTTATGTATTGCTTTCGATGGGGATGGATTATAAATACAAAAAATTTTCATTATTTGCAGGGCCTTTTACAGGTAAATTAACCATTGTCAATAATGACATGCTTGCAGAACAGGGAGCTTTTGGTGTAAGCAAAGGAAAGAATCAGCGGTTAGAAGCCGGGGGAGTGCTTAAATTAGCCTTTCAGGATACACTTGTGAAGAATGTAACAGTAGATACCAAGCTCGAGCTTTTTTCCAATTACCTGGAAAATCCACAGAATATTGATGTAGAGTGGGACGTGTTAATGACATTTAAAGTGAATAAATATATATCTGCTAATCTTCAAACCCGGTTGATCTATGATCATGATACGAAAATTGAAGAAGATGATGGCAGCAAAGCACCCCAAGTGCAATTTAAGGAGATTTTTGGAATCGGGTTTGCATACGATTTTTAAATTTTCAACCCCTTTTAACCCAAATTATGCATTACGAAGTTCTAATACACATAATTTGGGTTTAAATTATTTTCTCGAGAGCTTTTACTCGGTTTGATCTATAAAAAATAAATCTATTTATTTGCTCGCGGCCTGTATAAATTTATTTGCTTTTCATTCTCACCTTTAATAATCGTGGCATATTGATCACATTCCCCGTTCCCGTAGTCGAGTGTAATTTCAGGACGGTCACCTGACTGTATTGTAATAGAGCCACTCGTGAAAAACCAGCAAGTCATCATTCGTTTTAAATTATTCAGGGTATGTGTATATGATTCTCCCAAAATATTTACTCCGGTTACTTCCCCTGTTATTTTAACATAATCATCATTCCAATCAAACACGTTGGGGCCAAAATACCTGGTTCTTGTTTTTCGTGTTACTTCCCTTGTGATGGTATGGGTGTCATCAATAATGATCTTGCCGCCTGTTAATTTAATATCCCAAATTATTGTATAATCATTTACATTGTATCCCTCGCGTGTAACAGTGCGAGTGCCTCTTAATTCAATATTGTTAATTTTCAGACTGTCTAAAACCACGGTACGTTCAGACCCTTGCATCATGTATCCATGTTTTTGAGTAATCGTGATCTTTCCTTTTAATGTATCTCCCCGCCAATTTACATATCCATCACCGTAGTCAATAATTATTTCACGCGTTACGGAATCCGTGTTTGTAACAGTAATATTCATACTATCAGCACTTAATGATTTTAAACCGGGTGGTTTATAGCTTTTTTGGTCAAGTTCACTCAATTCTTTGTCTACATTTTCAAATGACTTTTCGAACATGATGTCTGTCAGTGCATCATTTTGTGCAGTCTCAATGTCTTTATTGGAGATGGGCTCTGATTTTTTTTCTTCGTCTTTATTGCATGCTGTTAAAAAGAGTATACCAGCAATAGCAATAAATAGACCTGTAATTAAAAATTTGTTGGTTTTCATGATTTTTTTTATTTTATGTTTGATATTACGAGATTAAACAGTTATCATTTTATAAATAGTGAAATTGCTGAAAATCAGTATTATTTAGGAGAGAGAAACTGATTTTCAGCAAATCACTATATAAATACTTTAGCGTCAATCCACATGTTTTTTATTTAAAGTTGATTGTCAACGCTGAAATATTTTTTGGATTATATGGTGTAAGATTTTGAATGGCTGTTTCTAAAGCATTGTAATCATTCCCGGGAGAGGTACCGCCCTGGATGAATCCATCCGAATCAAAATACCCGGGAGCTTCCGTGTTATGAAGATATGCATTCAAAACTGTACTGTCAATACCCGGGTATACTTCATTAATCTGATCACTAAATACACTTTTTATTGAATAGTCTTCTAAAATTACAGAACGGCTTGTTTCATTAAGAGTGCTTGGAGGTAATCCAACTTCAGCAACACCTATGTTTGCATCATCATACCCGGCAGCGGTAAATGCCCAGTTAAATCCTGTAGTGCTCGTGAAAAAATGTGCATTGGGATGGTTTGAACTGCCATACACATCAACCTGTGAACCGTTTTTCCCTACAAACATTTTGAGGGTTTCCATGGCATAGGGTTGAGTGATGGGATTTCCAAGATAGATTTTTGTAATATACACGATCATATGTTTTTCATAGCCTCCTGTTGCTGCTTCACTATAATCAATCCTGCACAGGGTGCTGTCAGTAAACCAAACATCAGTAGAGGAACGGTCTATATTGTACGGGTTAATGATGGCAATGCCTTCAATTGGATTCCTGTTCCAAAATACCTGTAACCCCGTGCCTCCATACGTACCGCCTGCAGAAGCAGCATCAGATATGGTCATCTTGTATTCCCATGTCTGCCCGTCAAATGTTACATCTTCTACTACTTCCAGGTTTTTTGTCCTTCCATCATCGTCACTTTCGTAACTTAAGGTAATGGCTTTGTTGATGTTATTTTTTGAAATAGCCTGAATAATATCACCAACTATTTCTGCAGCGCTTTCACCCGTGTGGATAAAGGTCCGTAGATGAGAATAAATCTCGTTTCCACTCAGTGTGTCATCACTGGCGGTGCTTTTTAACGTGCCACTTTTTGTCGTACTCGAGCTGATAGAACTTGGCACGTCTACTGAAAATGAATTTGGGAGAATGCTTTCATTTTTTTCTTCCACCTTGGGTTCGTCATCTTTCTGGCATCCCGTGAATGCAATCATTGCACCCAGGAACATACTTAAAATCAATAAATTTAATCGTTTCATGATGTTGTTTTTTTAAAGTTAAAATATTTTTGTTTTTCAATGATAATACACGCGGGTTTATTTTTACCCTGATCTTTAACGTTAAAAAAAATGAATATTTTTAAATTATCATGATTTAACTTGCTGATATATATATTATTTTATGAGATTTATTTTTTTATGATTTTTTCTATAAACGTATGTTTTGGTGTAATGAAATGAACAAAATATATTCCTTCATCAAGTTGCATTAAATCAATCCTTGCCCCCGTGTTGTTGATGTTATTGTTCATGATGATTTTACCGGTTATGTCTGTAACAATGACATGTTGAATTTTTGTGTCTTTTATATTATAATAGACGATACCTGTTGTTGGATTTGGATAAATAATCAATTCATTTGTTTTTGGCATGTCAATTCCAACATAGTTATTTACTGTAATGTGCATCATACAAGATGCATGGTTCCCGGCAGCATCGCTTACGGTCCATGTTACAGTTGTATCACCTGCTTTAAATGTCACGTTTTGTAATGAAGAACTATGATTGTAATCATTTGTTAGACTTGCCACGTGTATATTATCACCTGTTGATACCGGGTCAAAACCGGTCCCTGTTACGGTATAATAATTGCATACTGCATCCTGGATGTTAACAGTCTGATCACCGGCACAGGTGATTGTAGGATCTATATTGTCGGGGATTGGTTCGATGGTATAGTAAGCATCCCATCCTTCATCTGTATAAGAATCATCAGATTCAAAATGGATTAACATGCTGTTGCCGGTGGAATATATCGTGTCCGGGATAGTATATCCCGTATATTCTCCCAGCTTGGGTGAAAAAGTGCTTGCACCGTCATATACATATACATAATCAAATTCTTCTTCAACAGCAAATTCAGTGAATTTTAATTTTATCCTTTCCGCGCCAGGTTGTTGAATCAACCATTTGCAGTCAGTATTGTTATTATACCGGTATATTCCACTTCCATCATTAATGGTTCCTGATATTTGGGTTATTGTATCCAGGGTTTTACATTGACACGAGTCGAATTCAATTATTGATGTGTCATAAACAGCAGACCACCCGGCATCAGTCACCGAACCATCGGTGACAAAATGGACAAGCATACTGCCACCGGTTGATGTTACAGGGTATGGAATCCCGTACCCGCTATATTCTGCCAGGAGTGGAGCTGACGTGGTGGTGCCATCATAAATATATACAAAATCACATTCATCCTCGGTCTCGAATTCAAGAAATCGTAAAGACACCTGGTTGGCCCCGGGTGGCTGGATAAGCCACTCGCAATCGGAATAATTAGCATAGTTATCGGGTCCGCTTCCATCATCAAAGCTTCCACTATCGGAAGTGAAGCGTGAAAATGTATCGCAATAACAGGAATCATTACCAAAAGAATAAGGTGTAACGTTTATGTCGGCTCTGATTAAAAAAGCAATGGTGTCATTAATATGCCAGGTGCTATCGTGCTCGCTATACATATATGTATGATCATCAGTAGAATTTTTATAAAAACCAAACCCTGGGGTGTTCATGCCGTCCCAGTTAATTTTTGCATATATATTTCCCCAAAAATAAATGTCCCAACCCGAGAGGCCAATATAATTCCATCCTGTATTGGAAGGGGTGACGGATATCGTTGAATCGTTCAGGAGGGATTCTTTGTAATCATCCAAAATTTCCAGGTTAAATGTCCCGTCATTTCCGTTACCGGGTATAACATCAATGTCTGTAATGTAATACCATAAACCTGTTAAAGAGATATTATCCCAGGAGTCGTATTCAAAGTGAACAACAATCCCGTCTTTATTTTCATTATAACACGTGTTCTCATGTTTTCCAAAATCATATGCCATCGTGAAATCATGTTCATTTTCACTGTAATTGGTAAAGCCGGTTATTTCAAGTGAGAAAGGATTTGAACTGGTGTCATTTGGATGAATGAACGCGTAATAAATACCTTCCGGCAAATTATTATACACGATTTCTTCATTTGTATTTCCCGTGTTTGTAGATGAATCCAGTATAGATATAACACTGTCATGTACAGCGTAAAGATACAGGTCAAAATCATCGGGTACGCTTAGTTGAATGGTTATATCATTGGTATCGTCATTGTAAAACCGGAAAATATCAATGTCTGAAGAATCTCTCAAATACCCTTCATAAGTATATGATGATAACGTTTGAGTAGCCAGGGCAAAATGGTCATTCGGCTCGTTTTCGTCTGGCCTGTAATGTATAAATACCTGTTTGATGAATTCATCCCACGACGAGTTGATGGAAAAGGCAATCGAGTCATATTCATTATCATAATAGTTAGAGTCAGGGAAATATATCGCGATGCCTTTCGAGTTGTCATAATTTGATGAAGCATAATTGGAGATGACTGTTCGATCGATCAGGTTTTTTATTTCTGCCGCGTTATTTCTGATAACCTCGTGGCCTGAATGGATGGAAAGGTAATCCGCGAACCCCCACAAGTCAATGTGTTCATCATAATAACTATCGGCATCATCCCTTGCCAGCCCGCTGGTATACCAATCACCGGCTTGAAGAATATAAGATACTAACGTGTCTGTTAAACTTTTGATTGAATCTGTTTTGGTTAAGTCAATAGCAGACTGAGTAATATCATCTTCTGAATATGAATAGCCATATGTTTGCACGATATGTTTAGCTAGTGTATCCGGCACCATGGAAGGTTGAGCAACGAGGGGTGCTAAAAAATTTTCATAATCCCATCCGTCCCAGGGTTCTAGTTCTTCTGAAGCCACCATGATATCAGCGTTATCTTTTACCATGAAAGCTGTTTCGAGCATTCCCATTAAACAGGCATCAAAACCAATGATTGAAAAATGGACTCCTGTGTTTTGAATTGCCTGCCGTACTTCGGCGTTTGATAAGTGGTCATCATCAGTATCATCCCAGCAGATGTCTTTATATGGTTTTTTATCCCTGCCGGATTTTCGCCATCCTCCCCCGTGATTCCATAGAACCAGCATATAATGTTGAGCAGGATAATTCGTGACCCCCCAGTTAATAAAATCGGTGAGAGTTTGTGGATGTCCCATATTGACCTCACCTAACATTTGTACGGGAGTTGATGAAATAATATCCATATCTGAATCCTGTGTAATCCTGAATCTACGGGTATCTGTCCAGTCGCCGTTTGTGTTGTCTTCCCCGTCAATCCTGTCAAACTGGACGATGATATTCACTGAATCGCTTGACCCGATGACTTCCATTTCATTCATGTCTTCAATCCCGGCATCTTCCAGGTCATTGTCACCATCAAGATAAATTAATAGTGTCCATTTTGCTGATTGTGAGAATACGTTTGCCTGTAACAAAAAAAGAATCAACACACGATAAAATGTTTTTAGTAGATTGTTTTTCATGATGTTAAACTGTTTTTGATGAATTTTAAACCTAATTGTATTCTATTGTTTATTGCAAATATATTTCTTTTTTTATTATCAGGAAATTTTATTTGAATTATTAGAAGCCCCCTAAATTTGCTTCGATTCACCATAGCGATGCTATGCCTCATCTCAGCAAATCCTTGTTTTATCGTATTTTTAATGCTCATTACGAAGTTCTAATACATAATTTGGGTTCAAGGGCTTAGCAACGAAGCAGATGTGCAAAGATAATGGTAAGCATTACCCCAAATTTGGGTTAATAAACAAAAGGGTTGCAGAAAGCCAAGAGGTTTATTAATAGTGTTTTATATTGATCTTTATCGTTTTGCGGTGAATCTTTCGGGTTAACAGATCATATTATTCAGGAAGGAAGTATTTCAACCTGTTGTCAATGAGTAATTTTGAGAAAAGTATAACGAAGTTAAAGGATATGATGGAACAAACACCAGGTTATTTATAAATTATAAAAAAAAGGGGCTGTCAATATAAACGAATGCAGCCCCTTTTTATAACAATCAGCCAGTAACGTGTTAATGCTTAACCTGCTGACAATTAACTATTCATTTTATTTTTTAATAAACCTGAATATCATTTGTTTTTCATTGTTTAATATGGTTTTCCCGAAATACATGCCTGGTCTAAGTTCACTGACATCAAATGATATGTTGTGTGTTCCCCGTGGTTTGGTTGTGTTGAGCATTTTGACCGTTTGTCCTGTCATATTCATTATTTTGATGTCCATGCTTGCAGATTGTTGCAGGTTGATTTCAAGGTTCACCTGTTTTCCGGCAGGATTGGGATATACAAGCAATTTATTGGCCGTGTTTTGCATATCTCTTGTTCCTGTTCCTGCTTTTTCTGCCAGGTGAATTACCACGTTGGCTATGTCTGTATGCACGGGAATGGTGTATGCATCATCCCATGAAACTTTGTTTACATAATAGGTTGGGATGAAGTTACCTGAGAATTCCGTGCCCGGGATAGCCCTGACTTTATAATTGCCGGGGTGTACATTATTGAAAATAAATGCCCCACTGTCAATTGAAACTGTTTCTATCGGAGTTTGTGCGCTGTCAAGGCCTGCATCGAATAATTGGACTGTTCCATCAGTGACACGTTCGAATTCAGCCAGCACGGTTCCGGTTATTGTGTGCAGCCCAATATGTATTTCTTTACATACCGTGTCTTTGCAGTATGGTGTTTGCATGGTGAGGCATACATGGTACGTGCCTGTATCTGAATAATAATGCACCGGGTTCTGCAGAGAAGACATATACCCGTCATCAAAATCCCAGAACCAGCTTATGATATCATCCACGGGAACAGATGAGTCATAAAAAGAATATTTGAAATGATTATTGGAGTCTGCCGAATAATTGAAATCTGCCGTGCATTCTGTTATTTTGGGGATAAGATGAATGTTTTTTTCATATCTATCTCCTTTTACAAATATTGAAGTTGCATCTGTCCAGTTGAGCTCATCACCAAAATAGGTGTTTTCATAATCATTCGTGTATCCTGTTCCGGGGATAGCCCTGATTTTGTAATCGTTTTCGGCCACGTGATTAAAGATGTAATATCCACTGTCAATGCTCACGGTTTGAACAGGTACCTGGGCACTGTCAAGTGATGCATCAAGCAGCTGAACCGTACCTGTTTCTACAGGATTTCCCCCGGCATAGATCATGCCGGAAACGATCGTGTCTGTGCCGGGTGATACATCAATGGATTTACAGATGGTGTCTGAACAGCCGTTTGCAATGATTTGAAGGCAGGCCTGGTATGTGCCGGAAGTGTTATAGGTATGCACCGGGTTTTGATCTGATGAAGTACTGCCATCGCCAAAATCCCAGTACCAATTGGATATTTCGCTTCCCCCGGCTGACAAGTCATAAAAATAATATTTTAATGGGTTTGCAATGTCAGCTGAATACGTGAAATCAGCTGAAGGAACAACGACTTCCACTGTATCGGTATTCCGGCAACCGCCTGCACTTGTTCCAACGACTATATAGTATCCCGCTTTTGATGCAGATGCATTTGCAATTGCAGGATACTGACTCGTGCTGTAAAATCCACCCGGTCCTGTCCATTCCCATGAAACAGCCTCGCCCCCTGTCTCTTGTAGATATATGCTGTCGCCTTTGCATACCGGGGAATTGCTTTCCGCGTGAACGTATGCTGACGAGTCGACTGCAACATATATCGTGTCTGAGCTTGAGCATCCATTTGAATTCGTGGCAACAACAGTATACTGTCCATCATTCGCTTCTGTTACATTCGTTATGATGGGGTCTTCTAAAGAAGAAGCAAACCCGTCCGGCCCTGTCCATGACCAGTTCACCGCTTCTCCACCATTTTCGTGTAGCCTGATCGTGTCTCCCGCGCACAAAGGACTGTTGCTTGCGGCGTGAACGTATGGCAACGTGTCGACTGAAATATTTATCGTATCCGAGTTTGAACAGCCATTTGCTCGTGTTGCAATAACGGTATATTTCCCTTGATGAACGCTTGAAGCATTAAGTATTTCTGGATATTTTTGTGTAGAAGTAAATCCATCCGGCCCGGTCCATGACCAACTAACAGATTCCCAACTGTATTCGTATAGCCTGATCGTGTCTCCTGTACATACCGGGCTGTTGCTTGCCACGTCAATATGCAGGGCAGAATCTACAGAAATATAATCTGTTTTGATGATGGTATCAGTACTTCCCTGTGATGTAACCTGCAGGGAGACGGTAAATTGCCCATGCCAGCTGTATG
>CAYPTK010000063.1:0-13791 GCA_964413555.1 uncultured Bacteroidales bacterium
GTTCTCTTCCATATAAAATTAAGTTATTTCTTTAGCATTCAATTACCTGTAAAAATTTTCCAGGTTAAAATTAAAAACACTAAAATTAATAGATTCTGCCCATATAATCATATATATTTTAATATTTTTATAAACAAATAATTAACAACCTGAACGAGGTCCGCGAAGCCCTGAAACGTTCAGTTTACCGGTGCAAATGAATAATTTTGGGTAAGTTAAACGAAAAAGACAGACGTTATAGGGGAATCAATAAACGTTAAGCCGTTCCTTTAAAGTCAAAATTTAACCGTGTAAACAGATCACTGATGTCTGAAAACGATTTTTTTAAAGACGACAACTCAATATTGGTTAATGATTGAATCTCGATGTAATTATCTACAGTATTATTTTGCAATATTTTTTGAGACTGGCTTTTGAACCTGATCCGCATCAGGAAATCATATACCTGGAGTATCTCGTCAATGAGTTCGTTTTTTATAACCCCGTGTTCTTTCAATGCTTGTAAACGAGCAATTGTATTGGTTTCGGTAATCTTGTTTTGGATGGCATAGATCCGTGCGAATCCACTGATCGGGACAATTACTTTTTTAATATCAAACACGTCTGATTGTTTATGCCTGGAGTCAGGGACAATATTGCCTAAAAGATTTACCGGAGGTTTAAAGCGTTGCACGGCCTGCATCATGTGTTGAAAGAATACTGCTTTGTTGCCGGTTGTATTGTATATATGTTCATGAAGTTTTTTCACCAGTGTTTCCGATCCATATACAAGCCTTAAATCAAACATGATAGATATCTCCAGGATGCTTTCGGGGTCACTGTTTTCTACCCATTTTTTAAAATAATGTTTCCATTCGGAAACAGGCTGGCACCATTTTTCATTTTTGGCCATAAATCCGCCTTTACAATATTCATATCCAATCTGATCAAGCCAGTCATTTACATGGCCGGCCAATGTTAAAAAGTACTGCTGTATTTCTTTCGTGTCTTGGTTGCCATTGTCTTCAAAAATGATGGCATTGTCCTGATCTGTCTTGAGTGTTTGCTCCTGTCGTCCTTCACTTCCTAATGCAATAAAGGCAAATGGAGCAGGAGGGGGGGAGCTCATTTTTTCAATGCCTAATTCTATTAGTCTTTTGGTAATAGCATCAGATACCGAAGTCGTGAGGCTCGTGATATTTTTTGATGTAGCCCCACTGCTTAATAATAACCCGATGATGCCAGGCAGGCGGTCATAGACTGCCTGAATATCCTCTGTTATTTCAGCTTTTTCGATTTCTTTTTGAAGATATGAATTGGTGTTGTGCTGGATTGTAAGCAACTCATGTTTATGGACCATCCCTGTTAAACTACCGTGATGGTTTTTTACCGGAAGGTGGCTGATATGATGATGTTCCATTGTCAGGAGGGCATCGTGCAATAATGTTGAATCATTGATGATGACGACCGGTGAAGACATGATTTTGGAAACAGTGTCGGACGTGTTCAGGTTTTCAGCAATCACCCTGTCCTTAAAGTCCTGGTCCGTGACAATGCCAATCGGGGTGTTATTGTCTTTCGTGATGATCAGCGCTTTTTGTTTTTTCTTTTTCATGAATGCACCGGCTTCCTGTATTGAAGCATTCATAGCTATTGAAAAGTGTTTCCTTATGAATTGACGGATGGGGATGTTCATCAACAGAAGAGAGTTTTGGAGCTCCCCGGCCAGTTTGACCTGGTATTGTTCCCTTTTTTGTTGTCTCGACACTTCCCTGATCACGAATATATAACCATTCTCATTGCTGATTTTTATGTTTGAAATGTTCAGCACAACTTCCATGGACTGCCCGTTTTTTATTTGCATGACTGCTTGCACGTTTTTAGAGCCTTTGATTTTGTGTAACGTGTCATCTACAGGTTCATCGCTTCCCGGGATAGAAAAAATACCGGGTACGGATTTGTTTTTTACTTCTTGTTCGGTAAAGCCTGTCATTTCAACGATTTTATTGTTGGCATATATGATGTTATCATTCAATACCATTAATGTTCCTTCGGTAGATGCTTCAACCAGTGCTTTGTATTTGAGCCTTGATTGTTTCAGGTTATCTTCGGCACTTCTCCTTTTTCGTTCGATCAAAAGGCTCTGCCGGGCACTGTAAAAAATAAATATGCTGATAAAAACAATGATTGCCAGGGTTGTTTTTATCAGGTTGCTTTGCAGTGCATTGATTTCCTGTTTTACATCTTCAAGATAAATGCCTGTTCCAATGATCCATCCCCAGGGTTCAAATTCTTTTACATACGATAGTTTTGGTACGATCCGGGTGCTGTCGTCTTTCCATTGCCACATGTAGTTTATATACCCGTGCCCTTGCTGTTTCACTATTTGTACAGCTTTTACAAACAAGCGTGTTCCACGCGGGTCTTTGTAACTGGCCAGATTTTGATTATTCAGCCCTGGCCTGTAAGGATGCATGATCATTCGTGGTATGGTATCGGTGATCCAAAAATAATCTTTCCCTTCATCACCATACCGGATGTGTTTGATACGGCTGGCAGCTGTCTGTTGGGCCTTTTCTCCTGTCATTTCGCCATCCAGCACTTTTTGATGATAATCATTGACAATGCTCCAGGCAGAGTTGGTCAGCTCCCGGATCATGTCTTTTTTAGCATTCATCATGTTTTTTTCAAAAGCAGGAAGGAAAATGACAAAAAAGGATATGACAAAGAACACGATAACCATCGAGGAAGGGATCACGATCCTTAAAAAGAATTTTCCGAAATGGTTATTATGGTTCATTTTTTTGATTTTTTACCGCGGAGACGCAGAGCTTTTTTTTCTGACACGTTCTTTCGTCTTCTTACTTTATAATTTCACAATATTAAGAATTAAGGATGATGTTTCAAAGATCAGCAGTCCTTTTGTATTGGTCCCGGAAGCCAGTACAGGACCTGCAATGCATTGCACCCGGTCCCTTAAAGTTATCTTTTTAAAGCGTTTTCGCTTTAGTTTTGAAGCATATGCAATATGTATGCCTTCGATATGGGAATGTCCGCAAAAACTAAATTTAATATTTTTTTCTTTCATATAACGAATGTGAGGCAAAAAATCATAAATATCGGTATGAAAATGTTTTAAGGACCCGGTAAAATCAGGGAATAAGTAATGAGAGAACAGAATGTTCCCATTCGAATGTTCCAGGGCCTTGTATTCAGGGAGGCTGTTTAAAAAGTCAAGGTCTTGTTCTTTGAGGTATGCATGTTCTTCGTCTTCATATATCCATACTTTATTATGTACTGACTTACACTGCTCTTCCAAAGAAAGATTGAACCAGTTTCCGGGATATTGTATTCCTGCTTTATGTTCAGGCAGTTTCTTTAATGCAAACAGGTCATGATTGCCTATTACAGCAATGTCAAAATAATGTTTAATGATTTCGATGCATTGATGGGCATTTTTGGTTGCCGCATGGGTGTAATGTTGAGCTGAGAACCCAGCTATATCACCCAGGCAAGCCAATGAATCACATTTTTCCCGCTCAAAAATCTGCATGGCCTTTCTGAGCATTATAATGTCTTCGTGAATGTCGGATACAATACCTATTTTCATGGGAGAAAAAGAATCCGGAAGACAGAAAACGAAATACGCAGAAGCATCCGGTCATCTTTTTATTTACTTGAGATGATGCTTTGTTGCACATGCTCCTGCTCTGTTCCTGAATTCTGCCTTCGTTTTCTATTAAAAGAAATAATACACCCCGAGCAGGAATCTCAGGTTTTCCACTGATGTTGGATCATCAGGGATGGCATTCTCATCAGGACTGCCAAAAGCAGCACTGGTATATTCTATCTCACCCGCGAAACGTGCTGACCCGGAGTTAAATATGACACGTGGAGCGACTCTTGTTATGGATTCGATGTTTGTTCCCAATCCATAAATAGAACCTGTTATGTCTTCATCTGTACCCATGTTTTGAGAAAATCCACCGAATAATCCTACCTGGAATTGTTTGCCATTGGTGTGAACATCCAGCCAGGTTGAAAAGGTGTTGGTGGGGACATATTCCCGTTCACCTGTTACCGGGTCCGTGTCAGTTACAGCATATCCGCCGATCATTAACAGGTCTGTTAAGTTTTGGCCATATACACTTTCTACTTTGATGGTAACCGGTTTGAGTTTTACATTACAAAATGCCATTGCTGCCATGCTACTGACACTTTCGTCCACTTTAACATCAGCCCCTGAAGTATCAATACTTGATAGTCGTGGTACAATGGTTTTGTATTCAGCTCCTATTCCTGCAAGAAAACCCGTGCCTGCTTCTTTGTTTTGGCTTCCGTAATGTATTTGAAGATGCATGTCAGGCATTCCTGAATTCCTGAGCACTTCAGAGCCGCCTGTACTTGTAAAATCCCGTTGAGAAAGAGCGGCAATCATTAATTTTAAGTCACCCATGCTTTTTGTTAAACGAACCTGGGGGTTCCTGGAAAAGGGTTGAAAAGGAGCTCCTGTATTGAATGATACCACGCCGGGAAAACAGCCTGTTACAAACATGGGGTTCCAGTATTGTCCAAATAATAATTGGGTACTGCCCCAGTCAAAATTCACAAATGCATGACGCAGGCGGAAGCCATTTACATCTCCATTGGAATGGCCAAAAAAAGCGCCTTCTATCGCGCCTGAAGTTTTGGCGCCAAACGCGTCGGGGCCTGTTATAGTTCCTTTTAACCTTGTTTGAACAGCTAAAAAATTAAAATTTGGCTTAGCATTGATGTCATGATCATTGATGTCATCCTGTTCCGGCATTGGCCAAAGTAAAAAATGTCCTTCACGTGCTGCAACAGTTTGTCTTGTATCATAAAAAAAGTCACCTTTGACAAAACCGGAGAATTTGATGCCAAAATCTTTTTCTTCTTTTTCATCCTGTGCTTTTAAAAATGTTGTAAACATGATAATAAAAGCCATGAGAAATGTTGTTTTTTTCATAATATGTACTTTTTTGAGTTAGACGAATAAATATTTATTTTTCTTTTTCAGGGGGAAACAAGCGTTCCAGCATATTAGGTTTTTCCACGGGTTTCCCGAGTAAAATGTTTAGATTATTTTTAGCTGTATGGTTTTTTTCCCATAGATCCAATGCTTTTTCATAATGTTGCATTGCTTTTTCAAACCGGTAATGATGCCGGTGTATAATGCCTGTATTTGTATAGCTGACGGATAGCCTTCTGGGTGTTTCGGCCCGGGCAAGCATCATATCTTCCAGCCTGTTTTCCCTTATTTTTTGGATATCAAGGCCATTGAAAGCAGGATCATCAGCGGGAAAACCCTGGGCGATTTGTTTCATCAGCGAGTTTTTGTCCATATTTCCGAATGTATCTATCCATGATTCATATATATCAATGCTTTGTTGAAAATGTTTTTCTGCTATATCCAGGTAATGGTTCCTTGTCTTCCCGGAGTCATGTTCATGCAGGGCAATCGTCAGATATATGGCTCCACGGTTATTATGTAACACGCCCATCTCATAGGAATGGTGATAATGGTTCGTTGATTTGTAAATGGTTTCAATAGAATCTAACAACGCCAACACGTGTTGATAATCTTTGTTCTGTGTATATTCATTGTATTTTCCGTATAACACCCGTGCTTGTTTTACACGCGGGTCTTCTGTCTTGTTTTTATTGCCATAATATATTTGGGCAATGGTAAGTCCAATACCAACCAGGACCACCATCACGATGATGATGATCTTGGTTGGGTTATTGTTTAATTTAAGCATATTATGAATGCACTTTTTCGACCAGGAACTTTCTGATTTCCAATGGTGTTTCTTTCGTGAGTTTAGACACGATAATATTGGTGATGATGGCAAGTGGTGCACCAATCCATGCAAAATACCATGCACCGAGGTAATAGCTCACGGTATCGTGCCAGGGAAGTGTTGTTCCTGCTTTGCTGGCAATAAAATATGTCAGTGCTATAACAGATACCAATCCGCCTGCTATGAGTCCTGCTTTTGCCCCGGCCCTGTTGGAACCACTCCACCATATTCCTAATAAGAATAATGGAAATATGGTACACCCGGCCAGGGAGAAGGCCACGGCTACTAATTGAGCGATTAAGGCCAGTTTGGCCAGTGCAATGATTGTTACGATGGCTGCCATGAGGATGGTGCCAATACGAGCAACTAATAATTGTGTTTTAGGAGGAGCTTCAGGATTGATGACCCTTACATAAAGGTCGTGTGAAAATGCAGAAGCACCTGCCACGAGCAACCCGGACACGGTGGAGAATGCAGCAGACACGCCACCGGCTGCTAATAAACCGACAATAAGCGGGTTCACGTTACCTAGTTGGGCAGTATATACCACGATAGCATCTTTTGCTAATTTTCCTACTTCAGGGTTTGCTGACAAGATTTGCCCGAAGGCGGAGTAGGGGGGAGCGCTCCAGTATAACAAACAAATAAAGAAAAGACCCCATACTACAGACCACCTGGCATCTCTTGCCTTGGGCACAACGTAAAAACGCTGTATCACATGAGGCAGTCCTGCTGTACCAATCATTAAAGAGAACGAGATGGCGATCCACTGGAAGAACGTCTGTCCTGTAGATGGATCCCATGGCATAGCATACTCGGGTGATGATACAATGGCATATTGATGGCCGAGTGAATTAACAAAACCAGTGCTGTCAACGCCACTGACAATATCACTTACCACGGAACCATAACCGATTTGCGGGAGTAACCAGAAATAATCAAATTTAAAGGTAAGGATGAATAAAGGGATCATGAATGATATGATGATGATAACATATTGTATCTGCATGTTTTTGGTCACACCCAGCATACCGGATATTAACGTGTATGCCAGTACCACGGTACCACCAATGATCACGGCCCAGGCATAATCAATGCCCATGACCCATTTAAACATCAGGCCGATTCCTCCAAACTGCCCAACGCAGTATGAAATGGAAATCAGGATCGCGATGACTGCTCCCAGCGTACGGAGTGTTTTGGAATAATACCTGTCGCCAATGAAATCAGCAGCAGTGTATTTTCCATATTTCCTGATTTGTCCTGCCATCAGGATCAATAGTAATACATATCCCCCGGTCCACCCGACCACGTAGGATAATCCATGGTACCCGGCGCCATACATCAATGCAGCCATACCAAGGAATGAAGCGGCACTCATCCAGTTGGAAGCAATGGCCATTCCTGAGCCAACACGCGAGATGCTACGGCCCGCGGCATAATAATCGGTCGTGTCCTTGGCCCTGAAAAATAGTCCTACCATTACAAACGTGACAAGTATGGTAATAAGAATAATGGCCGGGCCTACTTTAAAACTGCCTTCCAGTTGTGTTGCATTGTTGGCAGCATTTGCCAGAAGCGGAAAAGCCAACAAGCAAAGAGTAAATAGTTTTTTCATTTTTTAATATATTTATAAAAGGTTTATGATTGATGTCGTAAATAATTTTGAAATGAGTTATTCATGCTGCTCTATGACTTCATGTTTTAAATGGATGCTGTCTGTTCGGTTGCAATATAACCAGCAAAGGAACACGAAGATGATCAGAAGCAATATGGCTGTATAAAAATAATGAAAAGGAAATCCTAAAAATATAGTATCTGTAAAACATGACCTGTTATGGGTGAGATACAGTTCCATGATTTCAGGAAGTTTTTCTTTGCTTACTTCTGATGTCAATTTCGGGTCATCATCAAAATTAAAAGGAATATAACTACTAAGGAAATTTGTTTCATCTAGTGACAGCACCGGGGTTACCCGGGAGATGATTTGTTTTTTTAACGCCTGGTACTCGTTGTTTGACAACGAAGTAATGGTGTCTTCAAGAGTTTGAAACTGTTGTATTTCACCGTTAAGATTCCCGTGCAATGAATCTGCCATGAGATCAAACACGACTCCCCCGAATACATCCTGCAATAATTCTTTATCATCAGGACTGATAAAAGGTTTGCCCAGGACTTTCAATAATGATATTCCCAGTGTTTTTTGGTCTGCCTTGCCGGCATTGTCTTGATTTACAGTCTCCCAAACCGTGTTGAATTCTTTTAAAAGAGGTTCGGGGGTTGGTTTTTCCGTGATTTTTAATAAACTTTGAAAACCAAAGACGGCAAAAGCCCATACCAACACCAACAGGATGGTTAAATTACGGTTCATCCTGGCATGCGTGGTGGTGGGCTTGAAAAAACTGATTCTGTAGTCGTTTGTATCCACGATAATTTGGTTTAAGGTTAATGATTTTTTAAAATAAGCTTTAAAAATAATATAATTTATACATTATCATTAATTTTTAAATAAAAATTTAATTTATGCCTGTTTGTTACGCTTCATTTCTTCTTCACGAAATCTCCATGCATTCGGGTTAAATGCACCGTAACTGCACCTATCTAAATGCATGAATGAACCAGGTTAGAATTCAAAATTCACTGAAATCATTGAAGCTTATAATAAAACTATTCTGAATTCCGGATTCTCAAAATCAACTTCCACTAAAATAGTAGTAGGCCCTTTTATTTGAATACAATATCATCAATCACGGTATCTTCCATTTTTTCATTGATTGCCTTAATAATCCCGTCTTTTATCATAAAGAGTTCATTTTTTACAATCGAAGAATTGACTTTTACATGTAATATTTTGTCTTTTATGTATAGATTATCTGTTTTTCGGGCAATTGTTTTTCCAACAACTTCATCCCATAAATGCATGGCCCTGATCTCTTTGATCCTGGTATCAATGCGCGTTTCTTTGATGTATTCTTTGATTACATCGCTGATTTTTAGCGTTTTACTTCGTTTCATGAGCGAGTGTTTATTGGTTTATATTTGATTGTTCGTCAATATAAAATAATTTATGTTCAAATTTTTTATCGAGTACAGATTTAATTCGTTCTTTATCTGTATCTGTAATAAAAATTTGACCGAAATGTTCATCCGCGACCAATTGGATAATATGGTTGACTCTTTGATGATCAAATTTATCAAAAATATCATCCAAAAGCAAGATGGGTTTAAACCCGACGTGTTTTTTTATAAAATCAAATTTTGCCATTTTCAATGCCACGAGAAATGTTTTTTGTTGTCCCTGTGAACCGCTTTTTTTTATCGGGAAGGTGCCGATATTCATTAACAGGTCATCTTTGTGAATACCGGTAGAGGTATGTGTTAATACCCGGTCTTTTTCAAGAGAATCATTTAATAATTGATCAAATGGCTGCTTGTTTAATTGGGATTCATATATAAGTTCTACCGATTCTTTGTCTCCCGATATCATACTGTAATATTCATTAAATAGAGGCAGCAATTCCTGTATGAATGATAGCCGTTTTTCATGTATGTATGTACCGTATTGAATTAATTGTTCATTCCATATTTCCAGTGATTCTTTGTTAAAGGTGTTTTGCTCTGCAAATGTTTTTAATAATTTATTGCGCTGCATGAGCGCCTTGTTGTACCTGATCAGGTGATGCAGGTATTCTTTATCATACTGGGATATAACGCTGTTTATGAATTTCCTGCGGTTTTCACTGCCTTCAACAATTAAATTGTTATCATATGGAGATACCATCACGATCGGAAGCAGGCCTATGTGATCGGACATGCGGGGGTATTCTTTATTATTTCGCTTGAAATGTTTTTTCTTTTTGTCTTTGATTACACTGCAAAAAATATTTTCATTTTGTTCTGACCGAAGATAATGGCCTTGCACGACAAAAAAAGGAGCATCATGTTTTATGTTTTGGTATTCAATGGAGTTAAAATAGCTTTTGCATAAGGATAAATAGTAGATGGCATCTAGTATATTGGTTTTTCCCACTCCATTGTTCCCGATAAAGCAATTGATTTTGGGTGTGAATGAAAGTTCTGTTTCTTCATAATTTTTAAAATTAATTAGCTTCAGGGTTTTAAGATGCATTTTGTTGAGGTATTCTTTTCAATTGTTAATCTATTTCAATGCAAAGTTACTTAAAACCATGTTTTAATAAAATTTATTTATGTTTAATAAAGTCCTGTTTCTTCTGCTGCCGCTGCAACGCCGGCATAGCGAAAACCAATAAAAGCGGCAGCTTGCACCGGCTCGAAGCGATCTTCCCGGTTTAGCCCGGGCGTTTATCATAGCGTGCTATTATATACTGGAGTATTTTTTCATGGTATCAATTTAGATAATATCTATGATTGTTTTGATATAGGTTGAAATATTATCACATCAGCTCGTGATTTTAACCTGACGGCCATGACCTACACCCCTGTACCTTATTTTTATCATGTACGGTTCATAATATTTTGAAATCATTTTATTTTGTAATATATTTGTAATATTATCTCGGATTTTTTGTATTTCACTTACAAAAATTTTAAATCTATAGAATATGTTTGAACGAGCAATTATGGCAGTCATGAGCCTGTTCATGTTGTTTATTGATCCGTCATGCGGCCATGGGCAGGAGGAAGTACACGTTATTCCGGCGGAGAATGATTCGCTTCATTTTAAAGACCGGAAACCTTATGCAGCAGGGAAGTTTTATCCCCGACACCCGGATAAATTAAAATTCATGTTATCCAATTTATTTTCAAAAGCAGTAGATAAACAAACAGAAAATGCATTGGCAATTATAGTACCTCATGCAGGATACGTGTTTTCCGGTGCTGTTGCAGCTTCAGGTATTAACCAGATCAATAAAGGCCAGGAATATGAACACGTTTTTATCATAGGATCAAGTCATACACTGGCATTTAATGGCGCTTCAATATATAATCAGGGGAATTATATAACTCCGCTGGGGGAAGTCCGGGTAGACATATCTACAGCTACTGAATTGATTAATAATCATGATTGTTTTATTTTTGAGCCCCGGGCACATTATGAAGAACACGGTATTGAAGTAATCCTTCCTTTTTTACAGTATTTCATGAAAAAAGATGTAAATATTGTTCCTGTTCTTATCGGTTCCCATTCACCGGGAATGAGTGAACAAATAGGAAACGCGTTGAAGCCTTATTTTAACAAGCACAATTTATTTATTATTAGTTCTGATTTTTCACATTATCCTTCTTATTCAGCTGCTAAAAAAGTAGATAAAGAGACAGCAGACGCGATATTGAAAAATGATCCCCGGGAATTGATCAAAACCATCCGTGGCCATAAGCATGAAAATATTCCACAGTTAAGTACAAGCATGTGTGGATGGACTTCAGTGTTGTCTGTTTTATCCATTACACGAGAAATGGATGATATAGATATCAGTGTTATTGATTATCAAAATTCGGGTGACAGCCGGGCCGGGGATAAAGACCGGGTAGTTGGCTATTATTCAATTGTATTTTCATCAAATTCTAAAAATAAAATAAGCATGGAACACTTTGATTTAACCAAAGATGAAAAAGAAAAATTACTTCAAATTGCACGAGAGAGTATTATTCATTACCTGGATGGAAAAACAATACCTGATATTGATCCGTCTCATCTTCCACTTGCATTGAAAGAAAATTACGGGGCATTTGTTACCCTGCATAAACATGGTAAACTAAGAGGATGTATTGGCCGGTTTAATGTAGACGGGCCATTATATAAAACCATTCAGCAAATGGCTGTTTCCGCGGCCACGAAAGACCCCCGGTTCAGTGAGGTCACGGCCGCCGAGATTGAAGAGATTGATATTGAAATATCTGTCTTGTCTCCCATGAAAAAAATCAAGTCTATTGATGAATTCGAATTGGGCAGACACGGGATATATATCAAAAAGGGTGCGCGATCGGGTACATTCCTTCCCCAGGTGGCTGAAACAACAGGGTGGACTAAAGAAGAATTTATAGGGCATTGTGCCCGCGATAAAGCGGGTATTGGTTGGGACGGTTGGAAAGATGAAGATGCTGAAGTCTTTATTTATGAAGCCAGGATATTTAGCGAGAAGGATACAGGTGAATAATTTAGTGTTTGTCTTAACAAGGTAACATTCAAAATTAATTTATGTCCACGTTCAAACATGATTCCTATCGTATTTGGTTTATTGCTGTTTTGGCACTCGGGCTCACTTCTATCATTGCCCAGACAATCATTATTCGTGAATTTTTTAACGTGTTTTATGGAAATGAATTGGTGATCGGGCTGATCCTGGCCAATTGGATGTTATTTACAGGTTTTCAATTCGAGGTTGATACATATATTAAATCCCTTTTGTATCCTGGCCAGGAAATTGTATATCAACGAGATACGCCATATGGTAACCTGGTTGTTGCACGGCAAAACGAACAATTAAATTTTTATGAAAACAACGTGTTACTTTGTTCGGGCCAGGAAGTTAAAGCTTCCGAGGAAACTGTTCATTATGCCATGACACAACACCAGTGCCCTGTAAATGTATTGTTGATAGGCAATGGGATTTCCGGGACTTTAAAAGAGATACTTAAATATGATATTGACCGGCTGGATTATGTTGAGCGTAATCCCTGGATAATCCGCCTGGCCCAAAGGTATACAGGTACCATTGATGATAAAAAAGTACACGTGGCCAACCGTGATGCACGATTGTATATTAAGCAAACAGGGAACGTTTATGATGTGGTGATACTGGATATTCCTGAACCTGTAACAGCCGAGATGAACAGGTATTATACCCTGGAATTTTTCCGTGAACTGAAGCGGTGTTTGGCACGAGATGCAATAGTGTCTTTCAGCCTGGCGAGTACAGCCGATTATGTCAGTGAAGAAGCGGCTTCTTTTTATTCTGTAATATATAAGACCGCCAAAGAAATGTTTGAGCATGTTAAAATTATCCCGGGCGGGAAAAATTATTTTTTGTGTTCAGACCATGGCCTTACTTACAGGATTCCTGAAATCATTGAGCAAAAAAATATCCACACGGATCACGTGAATAAATATTACATGGATACCCGGTTACTAAAACAACGCTCTGAATATATTTTAGGCCAACTGGATAAAGATGTTCCGGTGAATAAGGATTTTAAACCTGTCGGGTATTTATTACAATTGAATTATTGGCTGAGTTATTTCAAAATAAATTACTGGATTATAATTTCTGTTGTTGGGATTGTTGTATTGTTACTATTGTCATTATCTGTTAAAAATCCTGTTAACACGGGTTTGTTTTTTGCCGGTTTTACAGGCAGTACACTTGAGATCGTGTTGTTATTGGCATTTCAGATTATCCACGGGTACGTGTATCACGTGCTTGGAATCGTGATCATGGTTTTCATGGGAGGACTTGCAGTTGGAGCAATGTACAGGAAAAGATTTATATCGCCGGCCTCATCATTCAATTACAGTGTACTTCAATTTATACTTGGCATGTATGCCATTTTGCTGCCATTCATATTGCTCTTATTGAAAAATTATTATGTTCACCCGTGTTTGATGCATGGTGTCTTCTTTGTATTGACATTCATAGCCTCATCTCTGGCAGGTATGATATTTAACATGGCATCATTTCAACGAAAAGGGGATGTTGCCGGTATATCTTCTGATATTTATAGTGTTGATCTTTGGGGTGCTGCTGCCGGTGCTTTATTGGTTTCAGCATTCCTTGTTCCCGTGTTTGGACTGATCATTGTTGCATTGATTCCCGGGGTTTTAATGCTTCTTTCCGGAATGTATTCAATGCTTAAGGGGGGCTTCTAATCATTCCTTCAACCCAAAATTCATATTTTTTTATGTTGATTCCTGTCGTTTCGCGGTGATTTTTTAGGGTTAAACCAGTAACAATATGTTTCTATTACTCCCGGAATTCCGTTTGTAAACGCTTACAAACATTTACAAACG
>CAYPTK010000064.1:0-13746 GCA_964413555.1 uncultured Bacteroidales bacterium
TTTTATTGTCTTCTGACAAAAGATAGCCCATGCCGTAATCATTATTACTGAATTTTAATTCAAATCCGCCTTTCTCATCGGCTTGGGTACTGTCTATCGTGTATTTATCAAATCCGGTAAAACCAACAAGTTTTATTTGCTGGTTGGCAAGGCCTGTAAATATGCCTGTAATGTTGTTTTGTGCGTTTGCTAAAGCACAAATAAACAGTAGAATTATAATCGTATTTGTTTTCTTCATAAAATAAATGTCTGAACTGTTGATCAGGCTGATTTTTGGATTACGTTGATATTACTTTCGCTATTTTATGTTCATTGGTTATTCTCTTAAATTCTAAACTTTTAGCTCCAAAATTTATTAATAATCCTGTTTCTAACTTATATGCTTCAAGGTAATTCAATGCTTGCGAAAGGTATACATCTTCTAATCTCGTAAGTGCTTTTAATTCAACCATAATACAATCTCCTACTAAAAAATCTACCCGTCTTGTGCCTACTTCAACCCCTTCGTAAACTATTTTCATTTCCAATTCCCGGACAAATTGCAAATTTTGTTTTTCCATTTCTATCGCTAAACAACGCTGATATATTACTTCCCGAAAACCATTACCTAAAGCACTATGGACTTTCATTGCACATCCGATAATTGCACCTGTTAATTCGGAATATTTGTATTTTTTATTTATAATTTCACCCATAATCATATCATCATTTAATTGTCTGAACCGTTGATTTCGCTGATTAAAATTAGACCATTTATAATCATATCATCATTTAATCAAAAAAATCAACGGTTCAGACATTGTTCTCAATCCTTAATGCAACGCACAGAGACTCCGAGCGCCCGGCTGTTGGTGAGCATGGTGGCACCGCTGCTGTGGAAGTACAAGCGCCGCGAGTGGGTACCACCTACGGTACTTGACCAGTAGTTACCGCCGGAACCCACATTGACGAAAGAACCATTGATGCCGCGGTAGCCTGCCACGGGCAATTTAAGCGGTGAGGCGAAAGCCCCGGCTGCATCGTTGCTACTCCAGGTTGTACGCTCAGCTTCCCATTCTGCTTCGGTTGGCAGGCGGTAACCACTTGGGCAAGGGTTATTGGTGCCACTTACGCCCTGCCAAAGGGTGTCGTTTTGTGGGCTACGCCAGTCGTAAGGGCTGCTTGTTGCTAAAATAAAACTGCCATGTCCGGGAGTATCGCTTGTTGCCAATGTGATAGTTGTTCCGCTTGTTCCTAGTTGGTGCCCATCGGCTGCTCTACCCCATTGGTACAGGTCGCCGTAAGAATCTGTATCGGTACTGCTTGTTGCTACTCGCGAAGCACCGAGATTCTTATCCATCCAGATTTTGCCCGTGGTAGGGTTGGTTACAGTTTCTGGTGAGGTAGGGTTTGTTGGACTGTAAAATATTACGCTGTCAACATCGCTTACTTTATATTTGCCCCAAACTGAACCTTGCTTCATAACATACATGGTATCATTTTGAGCAAAGGCAGTTGAAACAAAAGAGCTAAAAGTTAAAAGTATCGAAAATTTTATGGTATGTATTGATTTCATTGTTTTGTCCTCCTTGTTTATTTTTTAATAATTTTTACTGTTTTTATTTCTGTTGTGCTTGCATACCGGCAAAGGTAAATGCCTTGTGGCAAGTGGCTAATGTCTAATGAAAGAACGCCTTCATTACTTACTTGCCGGGTTAACACGGTTTTCCCATCAATATTGAGTATGCTCAGCGTGCCTTCTCCCTGGCCTATCCCACTTAAGTATATGTTCAGCACATTGCTTGCCGGGCAAGGGTAAGCTCTTAATTCCTGATTTTGGACTGGCAAAGGCTCTTCAATATTTACTGTAAAGTCTGTAAAACTTAGATAATTCAAGCCGCCCAAGGCATACACGCCGGTACTATTATCTGTTTTGGTTACTGTGAGATTTCCCGAAGAAAAACTCATTTTTTGTATGTTACTCAATGGATACGCAGTTCGTGTGCCTCTACTTTCTTGTACATACATGGTTTGTGCTATTGCAGTTGAAAGGGAAAAGGTAAAAGCGAAAAATGTTGCCACTCCTAAAACGTTTAACTTTCTCCTTTCAACTTTCAACTCTTTTTGTTTGTGTCTCATTTTTGACCTCCTTTTTTAATTGTGAATATTCATTTTTATTTATCTGGTTTGTTACTTTTTCAATGCTATACCTGGGTCTTTTCCAATGAACGCCAACGCACCGGTACAGGTGCAAGTTGCCTGTGTTGCGCCTGCGGCAGGCAATTGCGCTTGCACTTTGTTAAATGGTGTAATTCGTTTTCTTTCATTTTTCTTTTTCTCTTTTTTTCTTGTCCGATAGGTCTGTTTATTTTATTATACCATTTAACAAATCTACAACGCCATTGTCGTTATATCTGTATATTTGAGTCATCGTGGCCAAGCCATTCATTTTTTCTACAAAAATAATAAAAACAGGCAGTTAACAAAAAAACTTATCCGTTAATAAGTACAAAAACAAGTACTTTTAAAATTAACTCAAAATATTTTATGCAAATTATTGTCAATTTTATGAACTAAAGGTAACAAGATACAGGGCTTTTGGTTCATGTATCAAAATGTAACTTTATAACTCAGAACAGGGAGTATCCCTAATTGTGAATATGTAGTAATTTCTTCATCTATCGAGTTGTACCAATCTCCTGCTACATTATCATTATTGGTTATGTTTTGAATATCCAGCTCCCAGGTGCGGGTGGTTTTCTTTTTGTTTCGCGACAAACTCAATTTCAAGTCATAACGGATAAACGGCGGGCGTTGTTCTTTCCATGCATTTTCGTCATCTCTCACGGTATATCCCAGTTGTTTTGACTCGTCAAATAATATCCTCGAGTATCGCTGTCCTCCTGCCCATGAACCCCGTATACTAATACTAAGCAGCCTTGTTTTGAAGTAGTTTTAATGTGTAATAGATTTTCTAATGCATATTTTGGGTTAAAGACAAATCTAAAATTGAATGGTTGCATTGTACCAGGAATTTAACATTTTATTAACATAACATTCAATCAGTATAGTACTGTTATCAAAATAATGATGCCCATGGCCTGTAAAAACATAAATTGAGCGTAATCACCACCGATTCGGGTCTGTCTAAAAAAGCTGGTGCCCGAATCATGATTTTCGATAACGAGTCTCGCGAAGCACTAAAACACGCGGTTTACCAGCGCGAATAAGCTATTTTAAGGCAGGCATAAAGAAGCCAGCAGACAGTATGGATAAACACTACTTATAATCCATTTTATTTTTTTAAACTAAATGAAATAGGTAATGTAAATTTCACATTCACAGGTTCACCCCTTTGTTTCCCGGGTTCCCAATCAGGAGAGGATTTGATAACACGAACAGCTTCTTTATCCAGCAAGGGATGCACACCCCTGATCACTTTCACGTCATCAACGGTTCCATTTTTTGTCACGATAAACTGAACATATACTTTTCCTTCTATTCCTTTCTTTTGTGCTTTTTGAGGATATTGAAGATGTTCAGCAATATATTGTCTGAATGCTTCCTTTCCTTCACCTTTGAATTCAGGCATTTCTTCTACTATAATATACACTCTATCATATACAGGTTCTTCTTCTATTATTTCAATTTCATTCGCTTTTTTGCTCTTTGTTGAAGGCGATTGCCTGTTCACTTCATCTGTTTCAGAATCTAAGGCAGACATAGCCATGCCTGCATCTTCATCAGTGGATTCTTCGTCAGCTATTGTTGTTCCCTGTTCTCCCGGAGATGAGAGCTGAACCTGATTCATTTGTTTAGATAGATCATCTTCAGTATTTTTTGATTCCCGTAACGAATTTAACTTTTCAGTCTCCGTCGGGACTACCTTTTCTTTGCCTAATACTTTATTATCCTCATCCTGCTGAACAGGAACAGAATTTACATTTTGTTCCTGTTCAGCTTCTTTAGCTACGCCGGGTTGTGTTTTTCGCGCTGATTCAGATGAAATTTGATGACGCTGTTCTTTGATATTTATTTCTTCTTGTTGAGCAGGAGCAGAAGGGACAATCGGTTTTTCTTTTTCAACCTGTTTTTCCTGTTCACTCTTTCTTTCTATACGTTCTTCCCGGATGTCTTCCTCTTCTGTTGCTGCAATAAACCGGGCATTCTCCCCTACTCCACTGTGATACCAGTAGACACTCCCGATCAGTATGACAAGCGCTGCAACAGCTGCAACATATTTATATACATTATTACGCCGGTGTAAAACCGGTTGAGCAGTGCCTTTACTACCGGTTTCTCGTGCTATATTCCGTGTTATATCAGATACAGCTGCTTTTCGTTGCTGCTCCCCGAGCATGTTCAATCCTTCCGAAGCATCGGAACATAAAGGACACTCCTCCAGGTGCTGTTCCACCATATGTTTTTCTTCCCCGGATAATTCGCCACGGAGGTACTGTCCTATTGCCTCGCTGGTAAGGCACCCCGAGGGTTGAAACAATCGTGAATTTATATAATATTTATTTTTCATCTGTTTATTTTTTATTTTTTTTCATAGATCAGATGGAATCGCGTAATCAAAATAATCATCGCGGTTGGTATGCTAATAATTATTTTGCTTATGCTTATTTCATGGTTCTTTTCTGTTTTCTAAGATTATTTTTAGGTTTCGTTTGCCATTTTGTATATAGCTCTTGACCTTTTTCACCGGAAAACCTGTTATGTCTGTAATTTCTTTATAGCTTTTATTTTGTAAATACATGAGTTCAATACATGTTTTTTGTTCCTCTTTTAATTGTTGAATGGCCTGTTCCAATCCATCTCCCCTCCATTCTGTTTCGTCTTTATTTGTATGATGCATTTCATGGCCAGATTCCATAAATATGGTTTTATTTTCTATATCATCCTCAATATTCATCATCTTCGGGGATGCTTTGCGCAGTATCATCAAACAATGGTTTTTAGTTACCTGGTATAACCAGCTTTTAAAGTTCTGAATTTCATGCGTCCCCAAATCCTCCATCAGTTTTTCAAAAACATCCATCACGGCATCTTTTGCCCTGCTTTCATCACGGAGGTATTTCATGCATACACCAAAGACAAGATGGGTATACCGTTCAAATAAGACTCCAACAAAAAAAGAATCCTGTTCATTTTTATACGAGTTCATCAATGCATCATCTGTCTCCTGATGAACATCATTCTTAGTAATTTTCTTTTTATACAGTATTACAAAAGGGTTGTTCATATTTTTATTATGATATATACTTTCATATGTTTTTTTAAAATTTTCAATGCTCATATAGCTTGCCCCGTTAACAGCGGGGGAGCTCGCAAGTAAAAAAAATCATTCTCGCGTGTGCAAAAAATAATTATTTTTTGCATGCTCGGTTCGACATATCCAAATCTTTTTTTAAAACCATGAGCATTATATGAATTGAACGGATATGATCCAAACACTCGACTTTATGGACAGGCACTAATTATTACAAAACTAAACAAATAGAACATCTAAAAAACATTTTTTATGATTTTTTATGGAAATTTTATTCTCCTGCATCTTATAGATAAAAACATTTATATTCATTTAAACCATTTTATCAATAAAGCAATTCATTTCATCAAACAAAACACGAAACAGCTGGTACATTTATTAACAGTCATGTTTTTATTGCACGGCGTGTATGCATGTGCCCAAACGCGAGAAACGGGTAATGATGACAAAACATTATCTCCTTATTTTACAGTTATCAGTGATGAATCGGAAAACCCGAGACTACCCCTGAAATCAACCAGTGCAGAAGTCAATATCGCCGGGGTCATTGCAGATGTTCTAATCATACAGGAATATCAAAACACGGGGGATAGCCCCATTGAAGCGATTTATGTATTCCCGGCTTCTACACGGGCTGCCGTGTATGACATGAAGATGACCATTGGCGAACGGGAAATCGTGGCCATCGTGCAGGAAAAACAAAAAGCACGTGCAAACTATGAACAGGCAAAACAGGATGGGAAAAGCGCTTCGTTATTGGAACAACACAGGCCCAATGTCTTTCAAATGAACGTGGCCAATATTATGCCCGGCGACGTGATAAAGGTAGCGTTAAGCTACACGGAATTACTGGTTCCGGAAGACGGAATTTATGAATTTGTCTACCCTACCGTTGTCGGGCCCCGTTACTCGGAATCGAAAACAGGCGATGCTCCAGCGGATGAACAATGGGTTGCAAACCCGTACACGCTTGAAGGCATTGACCCAACCTATGGATTCGATATTGATGTTCATATAGCAGCAGGACTGCCGCTGCATGATGTCAGGTGCAAAACCCATGAAGTGGACATTCAATATTCCGGTAAAAACCAGGCAAATGTAGCATTAAAAAATGCCGGCGGCAAGGAAGGTAACCGGGATTACGTGCTTCAATACAGGTTGCAGGGCAACCAAATTGAATCGGGCCTGTTGCTTTTTGAAGGTAAAGACGAAAACTTTTTTCTTGCCATGATGCAGCCTCCTAAACGTGTTGAACAGGATGAAATACCTCCGCGTGAATACATTTTTATTCTTGACATTTCAGGGTCTATGTCAGGTTTTCCACTGGATGTATCAAAAGGATTAATGCGCAACCTGCTGGGCAAGCTAAAGCCGGTTGATCGTTTTAACGTGATGACATTTGCCGGGTCTTCCGGGCTTTTATCGGAAACATCACTGCCTGCAACAACGGAAAACATTAATAACGCGTTGAACAGCATCAATAACCTGAGGGGTGGTGGGGGCACAAGACTGCTTCCTGCACTGCAAAAAGCATTGTCATTAAAAGGCACGGAAAATTATGCCCGGTCGTTCGTGATTGCCACGGACGGGTATGTAACGGTTGAAAAAGAAGCTTTTGAATTGATCAGGGCCAATCTTGATAAAGCAAACTTTTTTTCATTCGGCATTGGCAGCTCGGTCAACCGCTTCATTATCGAAGGCATGGCCCACGCCGGATGCGGAGAAGCATTTATCGTGCTGAACCGGTCGGAAGCACGTGCCAAAGCCAATAAGCTGATGGAATATATTCAAAGCCCGGTGCTTACAAACATCCGGGTTGATTATGACGGGTTTGACGTGTATGACGTGGAACCAATATCGGTTCCTGATATCCTGGCACAACGCCCGGTGATCTTATACGGCAAATGGAAGGGTAATCCCTCGGGAGCAATACGGTTAACCGGCACCTCGGGAAAAGGCAGTTACAAAAAGAATATATTTGTCCATTCCGTTAGCCCTGATGATAAAAACTCGGCGATCAGGTATCTATGGGCACGTCAAAAAATCCGTGTTCTGGACGACTTCATGAAAGTATCGCGTAATGAAGCGCACGAAGAAGACATCACACAACTCGGGCTAAAATACAATTTATTGACTGCTTATACTTCATTTATCGCGATTGATTCGGAGGTAAGGAATACAACCGGACAAGTGTCCACGGTTCAACAACCCCTTCCGTTGCCCCAAGGCGTAAGCAACGCGGCGGTAGGATATGCATCTTATGCATCCCCGTCAGGCCCTTCAAAATACAGGAAATCCCTCGAACCCGTGATGAACGAAGTTGCAGTTGAATCAGATTTGGACATAAAGATTAAAGCAGAAGAAAAAGAAGCAGAAGATATGGTGTTTGTTGTCGTTGAAAAAATGCCTGAATTCAGGCACAAAGATTTTAAAGATATACACGATTTCATCAACCATCATATCACCTACCCCAAACACATAGCAGAAAAAGGGATAGAAGGAACTGTTTACATTCGTTTTGTCGTAAATAAAGATGGTACCGTGGGCAAAGTTCAGGTAGTAAGAGGTGTACACCCCGACCTTGACAACGAGGCAGCGCGTGTAATCAAATTAACCAGCACCCATTGGATACCAGGGAAACAAAGAGGAGCAAACGTTAAAGTAAGTTATACCATCCCGGTAAAATTTAAACGTTAACGATTCAATTGAAATGATGTTTCAAGAGGCTGTCTTTTTATGGGGCAGCCTTTTCATTTATATAAAATTTAAATCCTCAAATACCACAAGTATTCTGCGGTTTAAATTTTTTACACGCCTCGAATTTGAACTTTATAGAGCAAACACTTGACTTTATAGACGGACACTCTTTAGTGTTTGTTCCATCATGTCCGCTAACCCCTTTACAGTCATTCCTCCTTACGGGGCAGGCTTCTTTACGATTGCCTCAAAATTGCTCATTTACGCCAGTAAACTGCGCATTTTGGGGCTTCGCAAGCCTCGTTACCGAACATTATGATCCAAACACTTGACATTATGGACGGACTCTATTTCTAAACACCTGAAATTACATCTCTTTCTTTAACCACTCGTACCACTCATTCATTCCCTCCCCATTGGTGACGGATGTAGTAATGATTTGAATGTTTGGGTTCACCCGCTTTGTATATTCCCTGGCTTTCTCAAGGTCAAAATTCAAATGAGGTAATAAATCCATTTTATTGATGATGCAAATATCACTGTTCTGGAATATTACCGGGTATTTTAAGGGTTTGTCTTCTCCTTCTGTCACGGACATTACCACGATCCTTTTTGATTCGCCTAAATCAAACATAGCAGGGCATACCAGGTTTCCTACATTTTCAATAAAGAGGATGGAGCGTTCTTTGATATCAAGTGATTTAGCTGCCTGGTTCACCATGTTGGCATCGAGGTGGCATCCGCTGCCGGTATTGACCTGTATAACCGGTGCCCCGGTTTTTTCTACGCGTTCGGCATCATTCATGGTTTGTTGGTCGCCCTCTATGACATAAAAAGGAAAGGCTTTTTTCATATCATGAATGGTACGCTCCAATAAAGAGGTCTTGCCTGATCCGGGTGAACTGACCATATTTAAAGCAAGAATGTTTTTGGCCTCAAAATAGCCCCGGTTTCGTTCAGCCAGTAAATTATTTTTTTGGAGTATATCTTGTTCCACTTGTATCTCATGGGTATGTCCATGATCGTGATCATGACTGTGTTCATGACTGTTATCATGATGATGGCCATGTTCATGATGGTGGCTATGACCATGATCTGCATGAATATGTTGATGACTTTGTTCCCCGGGTTTTCTGATTGTCACCGAGTCGTTTGGATCTCCGCAACCGCATGAATTACACATAATATTTAAGTTTTTATTTTTTAGTAAAACTTATTTTTTTTATTGGGATTGTTTATTTCCTGCTTTTTTTTGCCACGTGTCTTTTAACGTGACGGTACGGTTAAAAACAGGTTTTCCCGGGGCAGAGTGCCTGGTATCTACACAATAATATCCAATTCGTTGAAACTGGCAATGAGTTCCGGATGTTGCATCTTTCAGCCCGGGTTCGGCCATTGCCTGACGGATGTTCATTGAATCGGGGTTTAGATTTGAAATAAAGTCTTTCCCTTCTTCAGTATCATCCGGATTTTCTTTATTAAATAAACGGTCGTATTCCCTTACTTCCACAGGGACTGCATGTTTTGCAGAAACCCAGTGAAGAGTGCCCTTTACTTTCCGTGTGCTTTGTACCCCTCCACTCTTAGTTTCAGGATCATAGGTACAAATAATGGATTTTATTTCACCGGATTGTTCGTCTTTTATAACATCCTTACATTCTACAATATAAGCACTCTTTAGCCGCACTTCTTTTCCGGGTGCCATTCTAAAAAATTTGCGTGGCGGGTCTTCCATGAAATCATTTCGTTCTATATATATTTCCCTTGAAAAAGGGATGTTTCTTTTACCCATGGACTCGTCCTCGGGGTTATTCACGGTTTCTAACCATTCTTCCTCACCCTCGGGATAATTTTCGATGATCACCTTGACGGGATCGATTACAGCCATCACCCTGGCGGCCTTTTTATTCAACTCTTCCCTGATGCTGTGTTCCAAAAGTGCCATATCAATTATGCCTTCACGTTTGGCAATACCTATTTTATCTGAAAAACGTTTAATGGCACCGGGCGTGTACCCTCTTCTTCTCAGCCCGGAAATGGTGGGCATTCGAGGGTCGTCCCAACTTTCAACATGTCCTTCCTGCACCAGGCGTTGCAATTTGCGTTTACTCAATACTGTATACCCGATATTCAACCGGGCAAATTCAATCTGGCGGGGACGGTGTCCGGTGTCATATATTTGATCTAAAAACCAATCGTACAATGGCCTGTGCACTTCAAACTCCAAAGTACATAATGAATGCGTGATATTTTCGATGTAGTCGGATTGCCCGTGGGTAAAGTCATATGTTGGATAGATACACCATTTTTTGCCTGTCCGGTGATGTTCTCCAAACCGGATACGGTACATCACGGGATCTCGGAGATGCATGTTCGGAGATGCCATATCAATTTTTGCACGTAGCAGGTAAGTGCCTTCTTCAAATTCTCCTGCCCTCATTCTTCTGAACAAATCCAGGTTTTCTTCGAACGGCCTATTCCGTGAGGGGCTTTCTTTCCCCGGTTCAGTGGGTGTTCCCCGGGTCTCTTTAATTTCTTCAGGACTCATATTACAAACATACGCCTTCCCTTTTTTGACGAGAAGTTCTGCCCATTCATATAATTGTTCAAAATAATCAGAGGCATAATACATCCTGTCATCCCAGTCATAACCAAGCCAATGTACATCTTCAATAATTGAATCCACGTATTCTTTGGTGGCTTTTAACGGGTTAGAGTCATCAAACCGTAAGTTGCATTTGCCATTGTATTTTTCTGCAAGCCCAAAATCAAGGCATATGGCCTTGGCATGTCCAATGTGCAAATAACCATTAGGCTCGGGTGGAAATCGCGTGTGTATTTCTCCATTATTCTTTCCATTCGCGATGTCTTCATCTATAATTTCTTCAATAAAATTGCCTGGCACCACGTGCTCATTATTTGTTTGACGTGTATCTTTATTCATTGATGGTCTTAAAAATAGTTAATTTAAAGTGTACAAAATTAAAAGAATTCATCTAATCTGGCTGATATAATCATGAAAAATATTTGGATTTTATATATAAAGTCAATAATCATTTATCCTGTATTATCCATGCATTCAGATTAGCACAGGTGCAAAGCCCCTGAACAAGAAGATATAACAATCTATTTCAATAGCTTAGAAACAAAACAGATATACTAAAACAAATACACCTTAAAAAATGTCACGTTAATATCACTTTGTCAGTGTAACACTTACCTTTTGAATTTTACCTCCCACGGGAGGATTTAATTTTGATATTTTGATGGTAGCCTGCTGAATTTTGCCTTCAAATTGCTCATATAAGGCATCTAAAGTTCGTTTCGCCAGGTGTTCCAATAATTTCGAATTCTGTTCCATTTCATTTTTTACAATCCTGTAAGCCTGCTGGTAATCCAATGCATCTTCTAATTCATCGGTTTCCGCGGGTTTGCTAATGTCCACTTCAAGCATAAGATCAACCAAAAATTTGTTTCCAACGATTTGTTCTTCTTTAAAATGTCCGTGGTAAGCAAAAAATTCCATGTTTTCTATGTGGATGACAGCCATAATATTTGATTTAAAGTTTTGTTTCATTGCAATAATAATTATTTTTATACATAATCGTTATGATCAAGTATAACTAAATTTTTATAACCAAAGAATTAATTGGTATAAATTTATTAATTTTGTATTCTAAATAGTATTTGGATCATAATGTCTGCTAACTTCTTCATCAGGTATTATGAATCAAACACGTGAGTTGAACGTAATTAATAATGGTCGCATGGCCGAGTGGCTCAGGCAACGGTCTGCAAAACCGTGTACGGCGGTTCGAATCCGCCTGCGACCTCAAAAACCATCCTCATTTTAGTGGATGGTTTTTTTATCTCCCCCGAATCAGAACCTAAAATAAATAAACGGTTGTAATTCTGCTGTTTTAAATTGATATATCACGAAAACCGCGATGAGAAAAATAATAATTTTTACCACTATCGGGGTTCTGATGAACAATCCCCTGTAGTTTTCTTTAGTTTGAGATGGCAGCCAATGTGTTATGAATGCAATAAGGATCAGTGAAAAAACCAGTTTATATCCAGCGATTGCCTGCAATATTGTAGAAAAACTAAAAAAATTGATGATCCGTTCAATCATTAACCATGCATTATCCATATCTTTTGCCCTGAAAAACAACCATAGAAATGTAACAAAATGGAATGTAACAAAAACATTAAAAAATTGTCGGAACCTACTCGTTGATGAACGCCAGGGCGAAACAGAACGCCATGCTTTGTTTACAATGAGGCCGATGCCATGCATAGCCCCCCAAATAACAAACCGCATGTTGGCACCATGCCATAAACCACCCAAAAGCATGGTAATGAAAATATTGATATTAGCCCTGAATCGTCCTTTCCGGTTTCCGCCTAATGGAATATATAAATAATCCCTGAGCCACGATGAAAGCGAAATATGCCACCTGCGCCAAAATTCCGTGATGCTTGCCGACTTATAAGGAAAAAAGAAGTTGACAGGCAAACGGAAGCCCAACAGCAATGCAGTGCCAATCGCGATATCAGTATACCCTGAGAAATCGCAGTAGATTTGTGCAGAATATCCATACAATGCCATCAAATTTTCAAATCCTGTATAATTGATAGGGGATTGAAAAACCCGGTCAACAAAATTTACCGAGATATAATCGGATATGATCATTTTTTTGGCCAGGCCATTTAATATCATAAACAACGCGTATCCCATTTGTTCTTTGCTTAAACTGTATTTTTGATATAACTGGGGAATAAAATGTGCTGCTCTTACAATAGGGCCTGCCACCAGTTGTGGAAAAAAGGCCACGTAAAATCCAAAATCAAGGATATTATTGACAGGCATAATCTTTTTTCGATACACATCAACAGAATAACTTATGGTTTGGAATGTAAAAAATGATATCCCTACAGGAAGTAAAATATTGTTGATATTAAAGTCGCTACCAGTCAGATCATTGCTCCACTTTGCCAGAACATTCATTACCTGGAGATTGGTATCAAACAATTCATTGGTCCACCTGATCACGAAATATGCATACTTAAAATAAAATAATACGGACAAATTAATGATAATGCTGATGGTCAGGAAAAGCTGCCTGGCTGTTTTTTTCTTTGAATTGTAAATGGCATGTCCGATAGCATAATCAACAATGGTAGAAAAGACCAATAGAAAAAAGAAATATCCCCCGGATTTATAATAGAAAAACAAGCTCATTAAAAATAAATAAGCATGACGGAGTTTTTTTTTCTTATAAATTAAAGCATAAAAAAGCAATAAGATGGTAAAGAAAACCCAAAAATACATCTGGGTAAAAAGAAGGGGTGAGTCACTGGAATATGTTAATATTTGCCGAATAAAATCCATTCAAAGCTGTTAGGAGTCAATATACTTTATATACAGTTTACAATTAACAAAGTAAAAATACACTAAAATATATAAAGTTAAACACTTTTATAAAAGATATATTCAAATTGACTTTTTGAATAATACGTGACCGCGCAAGGCCGGGTGGACAGGGTATGATAAAAGACAAAAGATAAACAGCACCTTAGTTCAGCATGGTTAAATAATTTTCAATACCGCTCAATAGCATTTGAATAGCAATGGTAGTGAGTATCATACGAATGGCTATTAAAAAAAGTATGACCCCACCTGCTATACTAACAGCAGGTGAAGATATGCCAATAGCAGATAATAAAAATTGTCCGAAAAATAAAAATAAAGACAAGATGACCAACGCGATGGCCATTTCCCTGATGATGAT
>CAYPTK010000065.1:0-6833 GCA_964413555.1 uncultured Bacteroidales bacterium
ATGATCCGGGCTCTGAACCTCCATACCCTCCCTTCTTGTCCTTTTATTTAATGTAATATCTTCTTTATTCAGGGACAAAAATTTCAACCGGCTCTCGTGTACAATAAGCTCCTGACGGATTGAAGGATAATCATATATAAATTGCTTATCCTTGTTTATAAAAGGTTTACGTGTTTTTATATGTATATTCAATAATTTTTTTCCCAATGATCGAGGAAGTAAATGGAGTCTTAACTTACCAAATTCCTTCGTGATCCTGTAATCTATATCTGTATCATCCTTACTCTTCCATATTTTAACCGGGATAATATTCTGCATATTATTGGTTGTAAGCTCGATAACCTTTTCTTCTCCAATATATAATTTATCTTCCAATGGAGCCATTTTAACCCTGGTACGAATAAAAGGAAATAGAGGAAGCACTTCAACATAATCATTCGTGTCATTTTGTATAGACAATTTAAAAGATAATTTCAGAAAACTACTTTGAGAAATTTGGTTAAAACGGACTTTAAAGCGATAAAAAAGATTATTTACTTTAATTAGCGAATCAATTATAGTATAATCTCCCGAGGGGATGAGTTGTAATTTGTATTGTTTGGATTTTAACCATTCATTTAAGTACAACTCAAATTCACAATCTTCTGTTTCATCATTATACTCAAAAAAAAGATGCGGAGCTTCTAAATATACAACAGTATCATCAGGATAGATATATTTACAGGTGTCAATTTTAAGATGAATTTCCTTAAAATATTCATGAATAGCTGCATTAGACATGAACGAACAGCCTAAATGAATAAAAGGGATGCTAAAAAAGAGTATAATTAATCTTTGAAAACTCATACTATTAAAAAGAAAGGCTCAAAATAAAGAAGATATTTTTTTATTGGGCACTTTGAACCCTGATGAACATATCCTCTATACCATTCAGGTCAAATGAAGAACGGTATTGTTCATCTTTGGTGTAATAATTGTAAGCATTTTTATATTCTTCTTCATCTTGTATAGTGATCAATATTTTTCTTTCTTTGACGGATATAGAATCCAGTTCCTTAAAAAAAACTTTCTTTTCCTGAACCTCGGCATCTGAAATAAATTTATAATTCACTCCTTCATCCAATTCATGTTTAACATATTTATCATTGATCAAAAACCGGATAATATTATCTTTTGTCCCGTATAAATATGCTTGTGAAATCGAAATTCCTTGGATTTGAACAAAGTCTGTACGCTTGCGTTCCAGGGCTACACTCACGAAATCCTTTCTTTTTTCGAATAATTTATCATCATTTAGCGGATGGCTCATGTAAATATTCATATTGTTTACACTTCCAAGTTTAAAAACAGAAGGCACATCACCTGGTTTAAATAAAAGTTTAGCTATTTCTCTAAAATCATTTGAATCGGGAATTGAAACCAATACGGCATTTGAATCGTCAAAAGCTACATCCGAATTTTCTAATATCTCTCTACCTGCTTTTTGGGAAGATTGTTTCGTTAAAAAATGATAAATGATTCCCCTTTCATGTTGATGTTGAATATATTTATCATTGATCAAAAAATGTATAATATCATCTTTTGTCCCATATATATGAGCTTTAGAAATTAATTGGTTGCCTAAAAACAATGCATCACTCTTGTTTTTTTCCAACTTGATTTTTACAATCTCATTGTTGTGTGTATCCGAACTCATACAGGCAAGCCCAAGAAACGCGATGATTCCAATGAAATAATGTATAATTTTTATTTTCATCTGTTTATATTTTAATTTTTAATGGTCAGTTAGCTTGGTCATGATCTTTTAATTTTCTGACTATGTAGCACTTAATTAGCGCCTGTCCATAAATCATTGTCCAGGCTATAAAGTCCGAATTCGAGGCTCGCGAAGATGGAAAAATAAGGAGTTTACTCGCGTAAATGGATTGTTTTTCCATCGAGCATAACGAAGAAGTCGGACTTTATAGACGGACACAAATTATATTGCAATAATCACCTGGTGAGCGTGTCAAAAAATTTGTCATGGCTCGGTTCATTATTCAAAAGAATTTAGATTTAAAAGATATAATATGTTCAAAAATAAAAAAGATTTTTAAGAAGTGATAATACTTTTCAATAATAAATTTATTTTCTTTTTTTCCATACTAAAGCAGCGGCTCCCAAAATGGCACCACTGTTTTCCGTTAATTCAGAAGGCAAAATTTTTACTTTATTTCTGAATATGCCAAGTACATTGTCTTCGAAATGTTTTCGGGTAGGATTAAAAATAAATTCATCTGCTTTTGCCAGGCCACCGAATAAAAAGATTGCCTGGGGACTTGTATGAGCTACAGCATCGGCCAATTTTATACCCAGTATCTTACCGGTTACTTCAAATGCTTTTGTTGCAATTGGATCCGCGTTTTTAGCAGCCTCGTAAATATGAGTTGATGTAAGCTCGTTAAAAGAAAAATCCCGTAATTCACTATTTTTAGTAGATGAGGCCATCAATTCAAATGCAGTTCGTTTAATCCCTGTAGCGGAAACATATGTCTCGAGACAACCTTTTCTCCCGCATCCGCATTTACGGCCTGAAGCCAAATATACAAATGTATGGCCAATTTCACCGGCAAAACCATCGTGCCCGTAAACAAGATCCCCGTCAACAACAATTCCGCTGCCCAGTCCTGTCCCGAGGGTAATCATTATAAAATCATTGATATACTTGGCTCCCCCGAACATTTTCTCTCCAATTGCAGCTGCATTGGCATCATTTGTCACAACAACCGTTTCATAATCATATTGTTCAAACAATTCTTTCAAAGGTACAATGCCCTTCCAATCAAGATTAGGAGCAGATTCAATGGTGCCATTATAAAAATTCCCGTTGGGGGCACCAATACCAATTCCACAAACTTTAATTTTTTTATCCAGCTGCGAAATGGATGTTTGAATTTCTTTGTGAATTGATTTAACAAAATTTTCAACTTTTGGATGATCTTTTGTAGATATAGTGCCCTGTTTTAAAATATTGCCTTCCACATCAACAATCCCATAAGCACTGTTTGTTCCCCCGATATCAATACCAACACTTACTTCTTTCATTCGAATTTATTAATTTAATAGTTTGTTATTTATAAACTGATTCGTCTCATATCGTATCACTCACTGTACAATACGTTTCCTGTTCTCATGATTAAAAAAAGAAATATAAGCAATATATCCTATACATAAAACAGGAATTATAAAACCGGTTAAGATGGTGGTAAAATCTTGTAAATATCCCATTAATAATGGAACAAACGCGCCACCCACGATAGCTGTAACCATCAATCCTGACAATTCATTTGCCCTGTCAGGTAAACGATCAACAGTGATCGAAAAAATCAACGGGAAAATATTAGCGAATCCTAATCCAATCACCAACACGCTTATAAATCCCATGATAGGGCTACCAATACCAATTGCCTCGCTGCTTAAAAAAATCCCTAAAATCCCTAAAAACGAGATTAAAGTAGTGATTTTAAAAAATATCCTGGCCTTTATCCAATGTAATATAACCCCTCCTAAAAACCTTCCGCACAACAATGCAATATCAAAAAAAAGGACGCCTAACAGCCCTTTTTTTTGAATATTAATTCCAAATTGTTCTTTAAAAAAAATTGGCAAGTGAGATCTCATCGCGACTTCAATGCCAACATATAAAAAGATACCCAATACCATTAAAAAAACATACCTGTTTTTTAATAAATTAAAACATGTACTGATGGTAGCAGGCTTATCCCCTTCTATTTTTTTTTCTTTTACATTTAATGGCCATGTAAATAATAATGTAATAAGTATGAATCCACTATACACCGGGAATATCAGTGTCCATTCCATCCCGAACCACCGAACAGCTGCCAGGGGCAATAACGAAGCTGATATGGTCCCGATTGCTTTAAAAAACTGCCCGATTGTTAAGTTTCTGGAATATTTCCCTTCAGCAGAGACATCCCGCATTATAGGATTCCCGGCAATTTGTAACGTGGTACTGGCTAATCCAATCAATAAAACCGATAATAATATTAAACCATAATACTTCATGATTTGATATTCCTGTAAATTATTCATTTCTACAGGAAACAGGCTTAAAGTAGGTAGTAAAAGGCCAAAAAAAGCAATAAGGACTCCCAGGATTAATATAAATTTCTTCCCTTTTCGATCCTGATATATACTAAGTGGAATCGACAGCAATCCAAACATAATATAACCCATGAATGGAAGAAGTTGAACCATGAAATTATTCTTTATGCCCATATCTTCTTTTATAACCCCGGCTAATGGCCCGGAAATATCACCAAATCCCATGCACATGAAAACTAAAAAAATAGGTATAATCTTGGGATTCAAGACAGAATGTTCGCGTTCTTTCATTGTTATCTCAAATATAATGTGAATAATTTATTTTAATTTGGGAATTAAAGATAATTCTTATTTTTATATTATCAAAACTTTTCTAACTTGTGCTTTTATATTGGTTTGTAACCTTTTTATTTAACTATTAATACTATGCATGATTCTATTTTATCGGATGATTTTTTCATGAAAGAAGCTCTTAAAGAAGCTAAAAAGGCGTTGCAAAAAGATGAAATTCCAGTAGGGGCCGTGATTGTAACTGGTAATAAAATCATTGCACGCGCTCATAATCTCACTGAACAATTAAATGATGTGACAGCACATGCTGAAATGCAGGCATTTACATCAGCAGCAAATTACCTTGGCAGCAAATACCTTACTGATTGTATATTGTATGTAACGCTCGAACCTTGCGTTATGTGCGCAGGCGCCGCGTTATGGACACAAATTGGAAAAATTGTATATGGTGCTGACGATCCGAAAAACGGATTTTCATATAAAAACAAAGAAATTACACATCCTAAAACACTGATAGTTAAAGGAATATTAAAACACGAATGCGGTAAAGTACTCAAAGATTTTTTTGCAGGAAAAAGGAAAAATGAAAATTAAACAAATCAAATATTCATTTATAAATAAATACAGAATATATTTTTTGCTATATTTGTTTTTTCTCAAGTGATTCATGATGGAATGAGGATTATGCTTTTAATAAATGAGTTTAATAATTCTATTCAGAGATTTTCAAAAAATGCATCTATCTTACTTTCAATACATTTTTTGAAACTTTATGCTGACTGAATCCGTAAATATTCTATTAAGGGGTAATTCACAAAATAATGGACAAGAAAAGAAGCGAAGAAAAAATTAAAAAGGCTTTTAAAAAGAAAGACTGGAACGAAATTCAGACAAAAGATTCCTGGGAACTGTTTAAAATATTATCAGAATTTGTAGAAGGATTCGAAAAACTTTCACGCATTGGCCCGTGCGTGTCTATATTCGGATCAGCTCGATCAGAACCCGAATCAAAATATTTTATCCTGGCCGAAGAAATAGCCTATAAACTAACAAAAAGCGGATACGGTGTAATAACCGGGGGCGGGCCTGGCATCATGGAAGCCGCTAACATGGGGGCCAAAAGAGGTAAAGGGTCATCTGTAGGATTGAATATTACATTGCCATTTGAACAGGTACCAAATTTATTTATAGACGTTGACAAATTGATCAACTTCAATTATTTCTTTGTACGAAAAGTCATGTTTATGAAATATGCCCAGGGATTCATCGTATTACCAGGCGGTTTTGGAACCCTGGATGAATTACTTGAAGCATTAACATTGATTCAGACCGAAAAAATCGGCAAATTTCCAATTGTACTTGTCGGGAAAAATTATTGGCAGGGTTTGGTTAAATGGCTGGAAGAAATAGTTTTACACGAAGAGAGCAATATCTCGGAAGAAGACCTGGAACTCTTTAAAATTGTTGACACGGCAGATGATGCATTAGATATTATCAATGTTTTTTATTCAAAATATTTATTAAGTCCTAATTTTTAGTATATTAGTATCACCAAATTAAACCACTTTGTATGTATTATACATTTGAATAAAAAAAGATATCATAAATTTAACATCTATGTCTATGAAAATCATCATATTAATGCTTCATATGCTTATTTTATTGTTTTTCAATTTTGACATGAGCAATAATCTTACAACCAACATGAATGTTCCATCTGAGGTACAAGCAGGTAAATCATTCGAGGTAAACATAAGCATTGATAAAGGCAATATTCAAAACTTTGCACGATTTCAACAAAAATTGCCGTATGGACTTGAAGCGCAACCCATATCCACAGAAAATGCCGAATTCAAATTTGAAGATAATGAAGTAAAATTAATATGGTTAAAACTGCCTGAAAAAAAAGAAGTGAATGTAGCGTATGCTATTCATGTCAATAAAATATTAAAAGGTGATTTCAATATATCCGGAGAATTTGCTTACATCAAAGACAATGAAAGGATGACACAACAGTTTAACCCAAAAAACATTACCATCACTCCCTCACCCGACGTGGACGAAAGCCGGATCGTGGACATTGAAGACTTTCAAAACAGGTTTATTCCTGTTAGTTCAAGAAAAGAAAATGTTGCCTGCATCAGGAAGCCCCCTCAAATCTCGCCAGACAATAATGAAATCAATATAGAACTACTTGTCCATAAAAAAAACATTGACCAATTTGCCAAAATTGAAGAACACATTCCTCCCGGGTACATAGCTAAACAAAATAATGCCCGAAACGGGATTTTTGTTGCCAAAGAACAAACAGTCAAATTTTTATGGATACAATTGCCATCTCCTGATAATTTTACTGTTTCATATAAACTCATCCCAAAACCTGAAGTCAAGATTCAAAAACCCGAAATTGACGGAGTCTTCTCTTATATCAAAGGAGA
>CAYPTK010000065.1:6843-13733 GCA_964413555.1 uncultured Bacteroidales bacterium
TGCTCGCCGGTAAAGTTGCCGTGGTTGCCGGGTATGGTGATGTTGGGAAAGGATGTGCTCGAAACAACAAAAAGTATTCAAACAGTACAAAAAGATATAAATTTTGCCGCGATAGATCCCGACGCCAGCCTCAGCGAAATACTTAATGATACATTAGGAATCATGCAACAAATAGATGGCATTGCATCATCAGGAGATGATGATGATGATGGCGTTGAGGAGGAGAATATTGAAGAAAATACAACGGGACAACCTGTTGAAGAAACGGGAGGAAATATCACGCGACAGGACACAGAACAACAAGAAGAAATGACGGCCCAAACAGGAAGCACCAATATTCCTTTTAACCAGGAAAGTGTCCAGAAATCACATATCCTTGAACCTCAATCAGGGGTGTATTACCGTGTACAAATTGCAGCTGGGCATAAAGCAGTGGACATTAATAAATATTTCAGCAGGTATAACCTAAATCAAACTGTAAAAAGAGAACAACATGAAGGATGGTATAAATATTCCATCGGATCATTTGACATTTACAAAGAAGCAAGAGATAAACGGGTTAATATTTGGGAAACGACAAAAATCAATGATGCATTTGTCACATCATATAATAACGGGGTACGCATCACGGTTCAGGAAGCTTTAATGATAACCAACCAGGAATGGTTTAAATAAATTTTTTATGAAAGTCCTGAAAAAAATATTATGTGCCTTATTGATCATCCAGTATGTGCATATATCTTATGCCCAACAAGACTTTTATGAAGGGTTACTTAGAGAAGAAGTGAAAGTTGAAAACCCTGTTTACATGCCTGTCATCGGCATTGGCCCGGGAGTTGTAAACTATCACGGGGAATTAAGTAACCAAACCAATGGATACTTAGCAGGCAATAAAGCAATAAAAATTAATATATCTACATTTCTTGATCAAAAACATTTTTTTACTGGCAACTTCTTTGTTCTCGTGTTTGGAAAATTCTCCGGTGAAAAATATTCTCTTGATTATCCTCAAAATTACATGAATTTCTCATCACAATTCAATACATTGGGGATCACCGTTCAATATAAATTTGAACACTTAATTCATCCAAGAAAACCAATTCATCCATATATCTCTCTTGGCATAGAATTATTACAGTTTGCATCTAAAACCGATATGTTGAATAACCAGGAAGAACTTTATCATTATAACCCGGATGGAACACTTCGGAATGAAACAGGAGAAATCATCACGAGAGATTATGAATATGAAACCAATTTAAGAGAAGAATTGGATTATGGCCTTGGAAAATATGCTGAAAATGCTTTGTCTTTCCCCATTGAAGCGGGTGTTAGTCTATTTGTATCAGACCGTTCATATCTTGAACTCGGAACATCTTTGCATTATACACTCACCGATGTCATTGACCACGTTAGCCATAAAAACACGCGGGGTATTATCGGGAATAAAGGGAATGATATATTCACATTTACCTCTTTATCATTTCATATCGACATGTTCTCCAGTCCCGAGGCCATTACTGTAAAAAAACTCTTTGCTGATCTTGATTTTGACCGTACCATGTATGGTGATGAAGACAACGACAGGGTGCTTGACCGTGCTGACGAATGCATTGGTACTCCCGAGGGTGTAGAAGTAGACTCCATAGGATGCCCGTTGGATAAAGACAGGGATAATATCCCGGATTACATGGACAAACAACCAAATACCCCGGGCGGAGCATTCGTGAATGAAGATGGTGAAGAACTCACGAAAGAAGAAATAGCAGAAATCATGAATGCAGAAAATGCCATAAAAAGGGAAATGATTGATGAAATAATGGACAGAAATCTGAATATATCACATTTTAATTATAAAATGATTGGCGACTTACCTGAAAAATATAAAAAAGTCGACCGTGATAATGATGGCTACATTTCATATAACGAAGTATTGCAAACCATAGACGATTTCTTTAATAACAAAACCGATTTCAATACCTCGGATATTTACAAACTAAAAGAAATATTCTTCAGTCAATAACCTTGTCCTGTCATATCTTCTTCATTTGTTGTATCTTCTTATCCATATCTTTCTTCTTTATATCTTCGCGTTTATCATAGGTATGTTTTCCCTTGGCAACAGCTATTTCAAGCTTTGCCAAACCATTGTCATTAATAAACAGAAATGTAGGGACAATTGTCAGCCCCTTTTCCCTGGCTTTTTTTCCTAATTTTTTCAATTCCCTTTTTGTTAACAAAAGTTTTCGCTCTCTTTTAGGTTCATGATTATAATGGCCTCCCCATTTATATTCGCCAATATGCATGTCCTTTACAAACAATTCGTTTTCTTTGCTAAAATAACAATACGCTTCAGCGAGACTCACCTTACCTGCCCTGATCGATTTAATTTCAGTTCCCTGGAGTTGAATACCCGCTATATATTTATCCATCAGGAAATAATTAAAAGAAGCCTTTTTATTTTTTATCTCTATCTTCTTCTTCATAATCATGAATTTTTGTGACCAAATTTAGGAATTCGTATTTTTAAAGATAAACTGCAAATCTGATTTCAGATGTATGTTTTCTCTCTTCATTTATAACTAACTTTGCAAAAATATTATTTTTTATTACAATAAAATTGAATATGCACACAAATCCATTAATCGTGATATTAGGGCCTACTGCCAGCGGGAAAACATCTGTAGCTGTTGAATTATGCTCAAAGATTAATGGAGAAGTCATTAGCGCTGACTCGCGCCAGGTATATAAAAAAATGAACATTGGTACAGGAAAAGACCTTGAAGAATATGTTGTGAAGAACAAATCCATCCCGTATCATCTTATAGACATTGTTGAACCGGGATATCAATACAATGTATATGAATACCAAAAAGATTTTTTTCACGCGTACAACCTGGTTAGTAAAAACGGGAATATGCCGGTATTATGCGGAGGTTCTGGAATGTATATCGAAGCAGTAATTAAGGGTTACAAGCTAATTCAGGTACCTGTAAATAAAGCATTACGTGATAAACTCTCGGCCAAATCAATGGAGGAGCTACAATATATTTTGAGTACTTACAAAAAATTACACAACACGACAGATACTGAAAACAAAAAAAGATTGATCCGTGCTATTGAAATCGCTGAATATGAAGATCATGATAACGAACTTAAAACAGGCTTTCCCACTTTCAACAGTATTTTATTTGGAATTGCTTACGACAGGAAAACACGACGCGAACGAATTACCCAACGATTACACCAACGGCTTCGGTCGGGTATGATTGAAGAAGTAAAACAATTAATGGATAAAGGGCTTACGAAAGAACAACTCATTTATTATGGACTTGAATACAAATTCATTACTCTTTATTTAGCAGGAAATTTGCAATATGATGAGATGGTAGAGCAACTCAACACGGCCATCCATCAATTTGCAAAAAGACAAATGACCTGGTTCAGGCGTATGGAACGAAAAGGAAATAAAATTCACTGGATAGAAGGAAATTTATCATTAGAAGAAAAAACAAACAAAATCATAAATTATTTAAAATATTGTTTAAATGAAGAATAACATCTATATTGTGATGTAATTCATAAAACACGAAAAACATCATGCGAATTGTTTTCTTGTCTTTATCGTTCATCCTGTTCCAACAAAACATCAAAAGCACCGGGCCTTATATATTTGGAGCGCGCTCGCATTACGGTTTTATCATTCCTCATTCGGCATCTATCAGGCAAATATCCGATGTAAACCCGTGGGGTATCGGGATTGACGGGAGCAAACTATTTACTGGCAACAAAGCATGGAATTATTGTTTCTGCTATCCCAGGATTGGAATGTCAATCAATTATTTTAATTTTAATAATCCATCGGTAATCGGGCAAGGCCTTGTTTCAGCATTATATGTAGAACCATTTTTGTCATACCATCGGAAAATACTATTTTCATATCGCTTTGGTTTAGGCTTGGTATATCTCGATAAGCCATATGATCCGGTAACCAATCCGGAAAACCTGTTTTACAGCACACGTGTCAGTTTTACAGTATACCTGAAAGCTTCTGTCCATTACAGGTTTAATGAACAATATACATTGAGGCTCTCGGGCAATTACAACCACGTGTCAAACGGGGGCATCAAGCTGCCGAATAAAGGGATTAATTACCCGACAATAAGCATGGGGATAGACTATCATTTTCACCCCCCTGAAATCCCCAAAAGAGAAAAAACAAAAAAAGCATTATATGAAGATAAATGGTGGTGGAATACATCACTGTTTTTCACGTTAAAAAACAAAAGCAGGATAGATGCCGAAAATGATATATATCCTGTATATGGTGCCGCGTTGATGTATAATTATTTATTTGCACGAAAAAATGCCGTGTTTTCCGGGGTTGAATTCGAATCAAACCATGCATTAAGAAAACGGCTCAGGGAAAAAAACATCAACACGGACCATCGAAAAGGAGCAATAGTATTAGGCCACAAGTTACTCGTTGGCCGGTTTTCATTTAACCAGTATTTCGGTTTTTATATTTATTCACCACGCGAGCCTTTACATGTAATATACCAGCGGTATGAACTTACATTTAATATCACGAATAAAATTTACACGGGCATCAATTTAAAAGCTCACTGGGAATCAGCTGATTTTTTAGATGCACGGCTGGGTATAAAATTATAAACTAACAATATATTTATAATTATGGAATTAGTAACACGTACTTTCGACCTCCTGGAGAGGTATCGGAATTTTTTCAAAAAAGATGATGCACTTGCTGTCAAAGAAAATGGCGTTTGGAAAACATATAGTACCGAAGAATACATTCAACATGCAAACCATTTTAGCCTGGGATTGATTTGCTTAGGACTAAAAAAAGATGATAAAATCGCGATTATCTCCAACAACCGGCCCGAGTGGAATTTTGCCGACATGGGCATGAGCCAGGCAGGCATTATCAGCGTGCCTGTTTATCCTACAATCAGTACTTCAGATTATGAATACATTCTGAATCATAGCAAGCCCAAAATCATTCTCATCTCCGATAAATCATTATACCAAAAACTTTGTCCTGTCATCCGTAAGATCAAAACCATTCAAAAAACATACACGTTTGATAAAGAAACCGGTGCTGAACACTGGAGTACAATCATGGAAACAGGAAAGCAAAATGCTGCACGTTATCAACGCGATTTAACTGACATGAAACATTCCATACTCCCGGAAGATATTTTTACACTTATTTATACTTCCGGTACTACAGGGCCCCCAAAAGGGGTAATGCTTACCCATGAAAACATTGTCAGCAATTTCATCAGCACGTCACGTGCCCACCCGTACGGGAAACAAGACAGGACATTGAGCTTTCTCCCGCTCAGCCACATTTACGAACGCATGATGAACTATCACCTGCAATACAAAGGAATAAGCATATATTATGCAGAAAATATGGCCACTATTGCAGAAAACCTGAAAGAGGTACAACCCAAACTAATTATTACCGTGCCGCGCCTGCTTGAAAAAATGTACGACAAAATCATAGGAAAAGGAAAAGAACTACCATATATAAAACGGGCGATCTTTTTCTGGGCCGTGAATACTGGTTTACAATTCAGCCTGGAGAACAAATCATGGTTTTATAAACAAAAATTAAAAATTGCCAACGCGCTGATATTTAAAAAATGGAAAGAAGCCCTGGGAAATGTTGAAGTCATCGTTTCCGGGGGTGCTTCACTTCAATCCCGGCTTGAAAAAATATTCTGGGCGGCCGGTTTTAAGATTCTACAGGGATACGGTCTGACAGAAACATCGCCGGTAATTGCAGTCAACAACCTCACGACCAATGAAATAAAACTTGGAACTGTAGGGCCTGTACTGGAAAACGTTGAGGTTAAACTATCCGATGACGGTGAAATCCTTTGCAAAGGGCCTAATGTAATGAAAGGATATTATAAAGAAAAGAAACTAACAGCAGAATCTATTGATAAAGACGGGTGGCTTCATACAGGAGACATTGGATCATTTGTAGATGATAAATACCTGAAAATATCTGATCGTAAAAAAGAAATATTCAAACTTTCGAGCGGTAAATATATAGCACCTCAGATCATAGAAAATAAATTCAAAGAATCCATTTTTATTGAACAAATGATGGTGGTAGGAGAAAATCAAAAATTCGCTGCATCACTGATTTCTCCAAATTTTCATCATCTGCATAATTGGGCATATAATAATAAAATAGAATTCAGGGATAATGCAGAACTTATAAACAACCCGGAAGTGCTGAATCTCTATCGAAAAGAAGTATTAGAATTCAATAAAGCACTTGGAAAAACAGAGCAAATTTTTAAATTCAGGCTTGTACACGAAGAATGGGGGCCTGACACCGGGGAACTTTCTCCTACGCTCAAAATCAAACGTAACGTGCTGTACGAACGCTACCGAAAAATCATCAATGAAATATTTGGTTCCGAAGATGAACAAACTCAAAGCATGTTTAATACTTTAAAAAACGGTATCAAGACAGGAATCAAAGCAAGCATTAAAACCGGTAAAAAAATAACAGGGCCGTTTAATTCATCTAAAATATAATCCATTATTTAGTGCCTGTACATAAAGTAAACAGGATGTAATGGAACCGGTAAAACAACAAACAAATACATTTTAATGAACACGTTAAAAACTTTTTTAATTGAAAAACGTTTATATATTTGTAACTAATTATTAAATTTGTATTATGACTAAGGCAAAAAAATATAAAACCAACATACTATTCAATAGACCAAGATTTATTGATGGTGTAGCTAGTATATTTAATATTTCTGGAAATTATTTTGAATTTAATTACTCAAAATCAGGAGAAGAAGCAGATAGAAAGGCTATTGAAAGTGATTGGGGGG
>CAYPTK010000066.1:0-3352 GCA_964413555.1 uncultured Bacteroidales bacterium
TCTTTAAATCCTAATTTATGATAATGTTGGACATATGCTGAAATCCATTTAACAACATAGGTGATTAACTCCCGGACAAACCTAATATCTTCATCTTCTGTTTGCAGTACACCCACTTCATGAGATTTATTTATAAGGCCCTCATCTGTCTCAGGTGACCAGGTGACTGAATCATGCATAGATTGTGCTTTCGTGATAATGCCTTTTGCAATTAGTTTCTCTTTAAGATCGTCACGTATTTTTAGTGTTTCTTTAACCTGCTCGAGAATGGCCACGTCATCAAAATTTGTATTTGTAATTGTTATAAACAAACTGTTTAATACAAACCTGTTGATCGAATCATCTACCTGGTAACCGGATTCACGTGCTTTTGTCGTTAAAATAGACAAGCCTTTCAATGAGTAGATAAGCAGGTCTTTTGCATTTGCTACTTCAGGTGGTTTTCCACACACTCCTTTAAATGTACAGCCAGTTCCTTTAGAGGTTTCCTGGCACTGAAAACAAAACATTTTAGCATCCATAATTTTATGTTTTTGATTATTAAATTGATTTTTGGCAATTGCCTGTATGATAAAATTTTAAAAAAATAATATATCGTCATCTTTTATACCCAGTCGTTATCTATGATTTCGCCTTGTACACCCACGGTGATTGATTTAACGGGTGCTTTTCTCTTGGCTTGATTAACAGCTTCTTGTGCAAGGCTAAGTATTCCGTTACAACATGGCACTTCCATTTTCATGACGGTAATCGTATTTATTTTGGCATCATTGATCATGTGAATAAGTTTTTGCAGATAGACTTCTTTGTTGCTGTCAAGCTTTGGGCAGGCAATACTCAAGGCCTTCCCCTTCAGGTAATTGCTGTGAAAATTTCCTAACGAATATGCAACACAATCTGCTGACAGCAAAAGGTCAGCATGATCAAAATATGATGCTGAAGGATTTACCAAATGCAATTGAACAGGCCAATGTGTTAATCGTGAGGGTTGATTATTTGTTGTCATATTTAATGTTTCTGCCTCGTTATTTTTAAATTCTTTTGCCGCTGTACCAGGACAACCACATTTTAATGTTTCAGTAAGTTCATCCTCTTTTTTTGGCTCATTCTTTACAGGTCCGAGTACTTCTTCACTGACTTCATTCATTGAGAAATCAAGTTCATACTCGTGCTCCCATAAATATTCGAAGCCTTGATTTACATAAGCATCTTCACCATGTTGCTTTAAATGCTTAAAATGTGCAATGACAGTGTTTTTACCTTTATTTAACATGTCTTTTATTACAGCTATTTCATCGTAAGGAGCTGCTTCTCTTTTTTCCAAAGAGATAGCACCTACAGGGCACTCTCCAATGCAGGCGCCCAACCCGTCGCACCTGAGATCACTGATTAGCCGGGCTTTCCCATCTATCATTTGCAAAGCCCCTTCATGGCAGTTTGGAATGCAATTTCCGCATCCATTGCATTTTTCTTCATCTATTTTTATTATTTGTCTTTTCATGGTGTATTGTTTTTAATTTAGTACAATAATAATGCCTTTATAATATGTAAAATGTAACATATGTTACAAACACCCGATTTATTTGATTTTTTTTTATGTTTGTATAAATAAATGTCAATGTCTGGCATTTTAACAATTGAATTATGAACATTTATTCCCGGCTTTCAGATTCCCCTTTATTTAAAAATTTAGATGCTGAACATGTAAAACATGTAATGCAAGATATTATATTCCAGATAAGGAATTATTCAGATGGAGATCTAATTGTTACCAGGGGAGAGGCATGTGATTTTTTATTGATTATATTATTGGGCACTGTTAAAGGTGAAATGCTGGATGCATCAGGCCGGGTATTGAAAATTGAAGATATAAAAGCTGTAAGGCCGCTGGCCCCGGCATTTATTTTTGGCGGTAAAAATATATTTCCGGTTAGCATTATTGCAACAAGTGAGGTAAAAATAATATATATTCCAAAGGCATCTTTATTACGCTTAATGAGTAAAAGCGATGTTTTTCTTAATAATTTTCTGGATGTTATATCAAACCGGGCACAATTTTTAACCGAACGGTTTTATTTTTTATCATTTAAAACACTTGGTGCCAAGTTGGTTAATTATTTACTCGAGTTGTCGAAAGGTGGGCACGATACATTTATTCTTCCTCATTCTCATATACAACTGGCTGAAATGTTTGGAGTGGCCAGGCCTTCATTATCCAGGATATTAGTGAATATGCAAAAAAAAGGGCTTATTAAGCTAAACAGAAAGGAAATTCAAATATTGGACAGGAAAAGATTAATAGAATATGCATGAGTGTTAAGGATCATGCTCATTATAAAAATGTTTTGTGTTTTTCAGCAAACCCTAAGTAATTATAGCAGAATATAGCTGGTCCTGAAATGGATTAGATAGAAAGTAGCTATAAGAGACAGCACCTAAATATCCGGGCAGGGGAGTGCTTCGGGTTTCTTTTGCCGTTGTTTAATCTCAAAGTCCCATACTAAGGAAATCTCATGTGCCCCACCGGCGAGAATTTGTAATTGAGATATAGTGAAGTCAAAACTATACCCAATATTAATGCTGTTGATCTTGTACCCGAGAAGAAATACTATTGCATCGTGGCCGGGATTTCTTGTATCATTAACTTTCCCTTTTACCAGGGGAATACCCCTGTACCAAACGCCAATTACAATGGGAAATAAGTGATAATAGGTTCCCAGGTCCAATTGTTTGAATTTATGTTGTTGTTTATAATTAAAAGCAAACGTCAGGCTTTCTTTATAATATTTTAAAAGATTACCTCTTAACCGCATTCTTACCCCACCGAATAAAGAATATTTCAATACTTTGGATAACGGGAGGTTTTCAGGATAATTTGATCTGTAAAAAATTAAATTTGGTTGTAAAAAATGGTCCACGTTAAGCCCCATCCAAAAATCATTATTATATGTCATTACAGATGCTGAAAAGTCAAAATCCTGTTTATTGTCGTAAGGAGGTATTATAACAGAGTTAAAATTAATATTGTTTAATGATTCTTCATATACTTCTTCATATGTTACAAAATTATTATTTAAAGAAGAGAATAAATAAGCGAAACTCACCCCGGGCCTTATATGCCAGTTATGAGAAACCTGGAAATCATATGAATAATGAGCAGCAATTATATTGGTACTTAGCTTGAGGCTTCCTGCAACATCACGTAAATAATAGATTCCGGCCCCGCTTCTGATTTTTGGGAAATAATGATCAAATGAAACATTGTACGTTTCGTATGCCTGAAGCACCACGGGCCATTGATTCCTGTAATTCATAGCCACTCGTGTTCCTGATTTAGAACTTCCTGCAAATG
>CAYPTK010000066.1:3362-9400 GCA_964413555.1 uncultured Bacteroidales bacterium
ATAAATATAATGGATTCGCGTAGAATTGAGAAAAATGCGGATCTTGTGAGAACAAAAATGGATCAAATACTAAATTGCAGAATATAATAAATAAAAATATGTGTTTTTTTATTTTCAAGGTTTGTTTAGATTAGCCAGTTTGTACTATTCAGAGTAAAGATATAATTAATATATATTTTGAAAAAATATTTTTTTAATAATGCATAATATTTACATGTTATTGCATTATGAATGACCATCTATCAAGTCCGGCTTCTTTGTTATACTTGCCCCAAAAAAAAGTTCATATACTTCTGTAAAATCTGTATTTTGATGCTACACGAGCCTTGTTATCGAAGATAATATAACAAACACCTGACCCAGACAGTTAGGATATTTTAAATATAATAAAAAAAAATGGATTAAAAAAAGATAATGCTTTTATTTTAAGGGGGCTTCTAATTAATTTCTTTCTTTCAAAAAACAAATAGAATAAATAGTGCCTGTCTCTAAAGTCAGTGTCCAGGCTATAAAGTGTAAATACAACTTAATTTTTATTTCCAATTAAAAGAGTAACATCCCCCATTTTCATGAATGGTTTCCCGGTTGAAAATTTACCTTCTACTCTCCATATATACACCCCCTGATTACATAATTCTCCTTTATAGTATCCATCCCAGCCTTCAGATAACTTATTTGTTTCAAAAACAAGTTCACCCCAGCGATTGAATATTTTTAAGTTATAATCAATAACTCCTTTAAAAGCAGGCCTGAAAACAGTGTTGTTATCTAAATCAAGGTTACTGTAATCGCCACCTGTTGGCCCTGATTGTCCTGGCATAAAAACGTTTGGATATTCTATAACCCCTTCTCCTCTTACTCTTACAGCATTCTCATGGATAACGCTGTCTTTACAGTTATGCTCGGTCCACCCGTGAAGTGTTATGGTATAACTGGTATCTGGTGGAGGCCCGTAAATATGATCGGGTGTTTTTTGGGTTGCAGTATCCCCGTCACCCCACTCCCATAAATATTTAACAGCATACGTGCTTAGATTATGTGTTGTTATTCGTGCTTCAGGAAGCATAACCGTATCCGGGGATGACGTGAATTTCATGATGGGTTTTCTGTATACCTGGATGGTCGTGAATTTTTTCCTTGATCCACCGTCTCCGGTAACTTTTAACTGAACATGATAATCTCCATGTTCATAATAGGTATGAACAGGGTTTTCTTCATCAGATGTAGTGCCGTCATCAAAAATCCAGTGGTATTCTTCCCCGTATAGTGAATAATTCGTGAATGTTACTTCCAAAGGAACACATCCGTCGCCGTCATACGTGAAATCAGGGATAGGGACAGGAGGGTTAATCACTGCCGTATCTATAGAAACATCATAGCAATGATCATTGGAAACTTCAAGCGTTATCACGAAAGTACCCCATCCTTCATAATGATGAGTATTCGGTTCTTTAATTGTTGAAGTATCCCCGTCGCCAAAGTCCCATTTATAATCCCAAAAACCAGTGTTGGTGCCGTTTGTAATTTTAACTGCTGTATCCGGGTAAAACTGGTACCTGGGCGTGACATCAAATGATGCAATAGGAGAGGGGTATACTGTAACATCACGGGTGGTGTCATCCCAGCATCCGTAGGGGGAAATGGCTTTTAAATAGACTTTATATATAGTGTCATACACGGTATTATTAAAGAAATTATGCTCCGGTTCAATATAACTGGATGATTGGCCATCTGCAAAATCCCATTGATATTCTGATGCATTGATGGTATTGTTTTCAAATTTCACTGTCAAATAGCTACATCCCTGAGTATCCGGTTTAAAACTGGCAAATACTTCAGGATATACTAACAGGTCGCGGGATATTGTATCAGAACAATGGGTATTCCTTACTTCCATGACCAGGTTATAATTCTTATTTATAGAATTAGAATCTTTGTTAATATAAGTATAGGGCACTGGAGCCGTAGAAGTAAGCGTGTCAATATTGCCATCATCAAAATGGTAAATATATTCGGTCCCGGAAATGGAATTGTTGGTGATTTGAATATTCAATGGGGAACAACCCTGGTATTTATCAACTTCGAATTGGGCCCTGGGTTTATTGTAAACCGTGATTGTTTTTGTAATCGAGTCATGGCAATGATCTGAAGAGGCTTTGAGCTCAACAGGATATCGTGTGTCAGAAGGGCTGTAATTATAATAAACATGTCGCGGATTTTCTCTTGACGAGGTGGTATTATCGCCAAATGACCATGAAAAAAATTGAGCATTTACAGATTGATTGTTAAATTGCACGGGAAAAGGATGACAACCTGTTGAATCCCGCTGATAATCAGCCGTGACTTTTGGATAGACCGCGATGGTGTCTTTATACATGGAGGTGCATTCGCCATTATCGGCTTCGAGTTTAATCTCGTATAATTTATTTGTACTTAGTGTATCATTGAAAAATACATGGATGAACGGGTCATCATTTGCAGGCGAACCGGAAACGCTGGAGTCATTAATAAACCATTCATATGTATTCGACCCCCCGACAGATGAATTGATGAATTCATTTTGGAAGGGCGGGCATTCAATATATTTTTCAACGGAGAATAAAGATTTGATGTACGGGTGCACGACCAACGTGGTGTCATAAGAATCAGTACATGCATTGTTATCTGACACGACAAACAGGCTTACCGGGTACACCCGGGAGGTGTCATCATTGTTTTTTTCATATGGATGAGTGATATTGGTCTCCTGAACAGATGTGGCATTGTCCCCGAAGTTCCATAAATAGTGTTCTGCCCCGTGTGACCGGTCAAAGAAAGTGAATTCAGCAGGGTCACATGATTCATATTTGTCTATGTCAAAATCTGCAATGATATCATGGTATACCGTTATCTTTCGTTCCAGAGTGTCTGCACATCTTTGAGGAGACGCAATTAATTGTATAGTATAAACAGTATCATTGAAAAAATCCTGGTTTACATATGTTTTTTCTATATTGGCGTTGCTTGAAATTTCAGATGTTCCATCACCATAATTCCAAAAAAATTGATTTGTGCCGATGGATTCATTATGAATGTCTATGGTAAAAGGGGTACATCCGTATGTTGTATCTACAGAAAATTGTGCGTCAACATAATGGTAAACGGGAATGTTAACCGACATACTGTCTTTACAATAGTGTTCGGAGATCACTGTTAATTTGGCATTAAATAAAATAGAGTCAATTCCTTTGTTTAAGTAACGATGACTGGGACTTTCGTTATTCGATGACCCTCCGTCACCAAATGACCAATAATACTTTAAGCCGGCACCTATCGAAGAGTCTGAAAAGTTTATAAGGACGGAATCACAACCCTGGCCGGGGTCGTTTCCGAAATTTGCAATGACCCGCGGGTATACACTTAATTGCCGCACAAGCGTGTCTGTACATCCCTGATGATTACTTCCGATAAGCCTTACAGTAGTGGGGATGGCTGTATCTGTTGTATTGTAATAGGTATGAGAAATGGACGTAAAGTCGGCTAATGTGGTATCATTCCCGTCGCCAAAATCAAGCCAAAACGTATCAACCCCTACTGAATTATTATGGAAAAGCATTTCTATCGGGGTACACGCGTGCACGGTATCCATGGCAAAGTTTACATTCATGTAAGGATGCACGGTAATGTCCTGATAGCTTGTATCTGCACAATAGTGTCGGGTTTCGGCAATCAGCCTTACCTCGTAAATACTGTCTGCTGCCCCGATGTTTTGATATACATGTTCGGGATTGGTATCTGCTGATGCTGCCCCGTCTCCAAACTCCCATTTAAACCGGTTGGTATCGCCGCCATAAGAATTATTCGTGAATTCCACGGGAAATGGTGCACACCCGATGGTATCCGAGGCATCAAAATCTGCATGAATTTCGGGGTAAACAATGATCTGACGGGTTATCTGATCCGGACAAAATCCATTATATGTAGTGACCAGGCGGGGGTAGAATATGGTATCGCGATTTGTCTGATTTAAATAGGTTGTCATTGCAAGCGGGGGATCATCGCCCACGGTATCGGTAAAATCAAATACACCGTCACCATCCAGATCCCATCGGAAATCATTTCCTCCTATGGAAGTGTTTTCAAATGGTACTTCAAGTGGGGAGCACCCGTTGACTTTATCAATGGCAAAGTTTGCTTCTACTTTTGGGAATACAACCACTGTAACTTTAACATTTTTGATTCCAAAACATTCTCGATAAATATTAGCAGTATATTCATGTATTCCGGGCGGAGGGGAAGCTGTTGGTGTGGGACTGTATGGGTCGTCTAAATGATCATGAGGAGTCCATTCATATTTGTAACCTCCTGTAGCTTTCAATGTACTGGTTTCTCCAAAGCACAGGGTTTGTAAGTTAGAATTTTGATCATACGTCTTACTGATGATTTCTGCACCACCTGTATCTACAGAGTAATCTGAAAAGTACCCGTAATTACATCCCCGATTGTGTTGTCCATTGATGATACCAATGTGAAACAGGGTATCATTGGTGATCGTAACAACCTCATTAGCAGGCACACCGCCACCCCTGTTGTCTGCAAAAAGTTCATTATTGTCTTTTAATGACCACCACCCGGAAATAGGGTCCTGTTCAAACCATGTAGAAGGAAGATGAAATGTAGACCCGTCTTCGTAATGAAGATCAAACCCGTATTGTCCGCCATCCCTTGTCATGAGGTTCATGTAAAAGGGACGGGGCAGTGAACGGACAAAACTCACGGAATGTGACCCGGTACATCCTTCAATGGTAGGCAATACGGCACCTCCCATTTCACAACTAAAACCGGCCATGTGATATACATATATATCTTCTGATGCTTCTACAAAAGTGGCGTTTTTGACCAACGTGTCAGAATATGTTTGAAGTGCATTAATCGTGGTTATGTAAGTGCCGTCTATAAATATATCTGTATTGTTTTCTACCGCTGTAATAAATATCCATTCACTCAGATTATTTGGATTTTCTACTTCTCCTTTCATTACCAGGTATTCCTTGCCAATAATGTCAACAGGAATCATCTGATCACCATTCTGATCTGCACAAGATGCCCTGTGGATAGAATCATCACTTAAGGTAACAGCAATATCGCCCCCGGAAACCACTTCAATTCTTGTGCCTGAAAGATGCTGGGGGCCCAGTGTTCCCGAGGCTTTCAGGCAATAGGTCTGGCCTTTGTCCAGGACTATATTAAATGGTGTGCCGGCAGGATGCCCTTCACAATCTTGTGCCGGGGTAATTCGTATTACAGTATTATCCTGTGTTGCTACAACATGAATCGCGTGATATGGATGCGGTTGATACCACCACGTGTTATTTTCCCATATGGTTTGGGTAGGAATGACAAAATCTTTTCCCAGGGCATTTTCTCCTTTTAATGCAAAAAGATCCGGGTTGTTTACTGTTCCTACTTCATAGTAAGCAGTGATATCTCCTCCCTTGGATTCTATGTATAACCCTTTATTATTTATTGTATTGAAAGGGAAATTTTCAATATAATCCACTTTAGAAGTTAATTCAAGTTTTTCAGTCCCCCCGGCAGGTATATTTACAAATATAGTGTCAAAGGCAGGGTTTGCCGGCTGATGAATACGGACTTCCACGGGATTTCCTGTTGAAGTAAGCAATAAGTAAATTGGTTCACCGCCAAGGTACGGGGGATTTTTATCATGTCCAGAAGTTATATCAGGGGCTACAAACCAGAATTTATTATCTGTCTGCGAATAGATAGTACCACTGTAAATGAATAAAACAGTAAATATTATATATAGTAATTTTTGTTTCATTAATTAAAGGCAAATTCATATAATAACAAATATAATAATTTTTTTGTTGTGTTTCAAATTTTTTTTTCCGAAGTGCTTTAAATATCTTTGTTTTGTGTTTTTTATTACATTTTATTATGAGTATAAGAGCTGAATGGTTTAAGAGCTGAATGGTTTAAAAGTTGAATGGTTTAAAAGTTGAATGGTTTAAAAGTTGAATGGTTTAAAAGTTGAATGG
>CAYPTK010000066.1:9500-13639 GCA_964413555.1 uncultured Bacteroidales bacterium
TTTAAAAGTTGAAAGGTTTAAAAGTTGAATGGTTTAAATTTGTAAAACATGTTTTTCTTTACTATATTTGTATTAAGATGGACATTGTAAATCAGGTTTAATTAAATTATAAACATAGTGAAACATAATTTATTTTATATCATATTGACCTTCTTTTGTTTATTCATAACGGGGGGAGTATCAGCAGAGGATACCATTGTTTATTTTTATGAAGATTTTGAAGAAGGGATCAGTGATGACTGGAGCCAGGAATATGTTAAAGGAAATATAGACTGGTATTCTTTGAACGGGGGGTATAGCACGGATACTTCTGTACAGGGTGGAGGAAATCCTCCATTCGCTTATGAAGGTAATTTAAATGCACTTTTCCATTATACAAGTTTAAATCAGGAAACTACCAGGTTAATCACTCCACCAATCGCGCTTGATTTTGCAATCAGGCCCGAATTACATTTTATGCATGCCCAGGAGAAATTGCAGATATTGGGTGAACAGAGTGATAAACTTCGTGTTTTGATAAAAAACGGTGCCGAGGGGGATTGGCATTTGCTGGATGAATATGTTGACCCGACAACAGAGTGGGTTTTCAGGAAGATGCTCATTCCTGATTCCTTACTTGGCCAAAGGAATTTTATAGCATTTGAAGCCAAAACCAGGAATGGATGGGGTGTTTGTATTGATACGCTTGAAATAGTTGAAAAAGGAATACGCGAACGATTCGTGGATACCGTAATTGCATACCAGGCAAGCAGGGATGAAGTGCCTACAGGAACAAATAATAACCCCATACTTCGTATAGATATCAAAGTGGAAGGTACTTTTGGAGTTATAAAACTGAATTCTGTTACAATCAATACCCTGGATACTAAAGCTGGAAATATTAAACCTGGTGGTGTGAAGCTTTATGCAACAAATAAACCAATATTTTCTATAAACAATCCCGTGGGTTCTCCTCAAAATATGCAACAACATGTAACATTCAATAATATAAACCATACCCTCAAAACAGGATATAATTATATATACGTGACATATGATGTAAGAGATGATGCAACCCAAAGTGATACCCTGGATGCCATGCTTGATTATCATTCCATGGATATTAATTCATTAATGTATCCTGCTGTAAATCATAATCCCAGGGGAAGACGGATTATATTCGAGACAATGTTTTGGGACGATTTTGAAACTGATTTAGGATGGGTCCTGACAGGTGAATTTGAACGAGATACGGCAAGAGGACTGGGAGGAAGTATTGGAGCTCCTGATCCTGAAACAGCATATTCAGAGACGTATGTTTTGGGAACGGACTTAAGTGGATTAGGAATGCATGAAGGGGACTATGAAGATTCATTATCAGCATATGAATATAGCGCGATATCTCCTGTTATTGATTGCGGGGATTATAAAGATATCCATTTAAGATTCAGAAGATGGTTGAATGTTGATTTGTCTGATGATGCCAGAATTGATGTAAGTACAGATAACAGTGAAAATTGGAAAAACGTGTGGATCAATAATGGCGTGATAACGGATGATGAATGGAGGAAAATTGATTTGGATATTTCCAGCATTGCTGACCGGGCATCCGATATAAGAATACGGTTTTCTTTAGGCCCTTCTGATGCAGCATGGGTTTTTTCAGGATGGAATATAGATGATCTGTTCATTACAGGTGATTTTGTATATAAAGATATTGCATTGCGTGAAATAATTTCTCCCTTAAGCGGAACTGATCTAACCGCTGCCGAACAAGTGAAAATAAAAATTGAAAATATTGGTGTTGGAGATATTACAGAAGATTTTAACATCCAGTATATTTTGAAGGATCAGGAAGGAAATGAATATACTTCCACGGGGCTCGTGACAAATGATATTGATTCTGACGACTCGTTGGTTTATACATTTGCTCAAACAGTTGATTTGTCCCAGCCCGGGTATTATGAGCTGATCATTATCAATCATTTGTCAACAGATGAATACACACTGAACGATACATTATTTGAGAATCTCTATGTGATCCCAACAAGAGATGTTCCGTATGTTGATGATTTTGAAAATCCCAATAATTTCTGGTTTATTAATGGATTCGAACAAGAAATTAAAGATGAAGATCAGCGTACATCCTGGGAATGGGGAAAACCCGATGCATTTCTCATTGACCATGCTGCCTCGGATTCCAATGCATGGGTTACGAATTTAGACGGGGGTTACCTGCATAATGATACATCATTTATTGAAACACCTTATTTTGATTTTTCCGGGGTAAATAATCCTTATTTTTCAATGAAAATATGGGTGCATACAGAAGATAAATATGACGGGGCAAAACTATTGTATAGCATAGATCAGGGCAATACCTGGAAGACAGTGTATGAACATGTTTCCAATCCTTACGGTTGGGAGTGGTATAACGACGGGATTATTACCGCGCTAGGCACAAAAGGATGGTGGGATTCAATTGGAACAGCCGGATGGCGTACTGTCCAACAATTCCTGCCCAATGAAATCAAAGACAGCAAGTGTAAATTCCGAATTTTATTTGCCAGTGGGCCGGAGCCTTCGTTTCACGAAGGATTTGCATTCGATGATGTTACCATATCGGATGCCCCACCGGATTTAAGTGTTGATAAAGTATTCTTGCCGGTTGATACCTGCGCGTTAAGCCAGGAACAGCCCATCACATTAAGAATCAAAAATGAAGGCATTAATGCATTGCCATCCGGTGAGATTATCAGGGCCGGTATATTCATACAGGACAGCCTGTATGCAATTGACACGTTCACCATTAATAGTTCAATACCTGTAAGCGGTACATTTAATCATATATTTAACAGGACTTTCAACATGTATGATTCGGGTGCATACCATTTGAAGGCATTCGTGCGGCATGATCGCGACCATAATGTATATGGGGATGAAAATGACACGCTGGAACACGCCGTAAATGTTTTAAAACCGTATGTTAACCTGGGGCTCCCGGAAATGTACACGTTCAGGCCTGATACCGTAACATTGTTCGCGTCGTTGAATACAAGCTATGATTTTGAATGGTCGGATGGCAGTATTGCTTATTATCTTGATATTGATACAGCTGGTACATACTCGGTGACCGTTACAGATCCTGTTGGAGGATGTAGTGCTGTTGATACTATTGAAATCATTAAATTATTAGCAGATATTGAAATTAATGAGATAATGTCACCCGAGTCGGCCTGTATGCTTGGAAATGATGTACCTGTTACAGTAAAAATCACCAATACAGGCATTGATAAATTTCATTCCGGGAATCCATTTGAAATATCTTATAAGTTGAATAGTGAACCGGCAGTGCAGGAAGCCTTTGCTTCAGATGACACCCTTAAACCGGGAGATACACTTATCTATACATTTAGCCAGCATGCAGATTTTAGTGAGATCAAAGTGCATGAACTGAAAGCATTTATCCATTATGTAGCTGACAATCACCCTGAAAATGATACGGTAAGGTCAAAAATCAATGTTGCAGGCCCTGATTTTGACCTGTTCCCGGATGATACCAATCACTGGGGATTCACGTACAACCTGAATGCAGGTTATCAAAATCCCGGAAATATTGCATTTGAATGGGAAGACGGGTCTACTGATTCCATTTTTGAAGTAACTTCAAGAACTCCCCAATATTATACAGTGACAGCTTCGGAACCCGGGGGATGCCAGGTAGTGGATTCTGCCCGTGTGAAACTTGTCATTCCAGATATTTCAATGGTTAAAATGCTTAAGCCATCATCCAAAGCATGCGGGCAGGTCAGTGGTGATAAAGTGTCGTTTTCCATCACAAATACAGGAACATATAGGCTGGATGCAGGCACACCTATCCCGGTAAATTATAAAATTGACAATGGATCTGTAGTTTCTGAAAACTTTGAATCAGTGACTCATTTCTATCCGGGAGATACATTATATTTTTCTTTTCAAAATAGTATCAACTTAACAGAATACAAACCATATGAAATAACCAGTTATGTCTCCTGGGCAAGAGATTCTCTCCTGAGTAATGATACCATAGCAAAAACAATTTATATATATGAGGGGGCCAATGCAAATATTCCTTTTGATCATACAACGATTTATGAGCCCACATTTGATGTGTATCCGGG
>CAYPTK010000067.1:0-13477 GCA_964413555.1 uncultured Bacteroidales bacterium
ACATATAATAACCTTTTTTCTTCTTCTGTATCTGTTTCTAAATTTTCATACAATCCATACGGCAACAAACCATCCTCGCAACCAATTATAAACACGCATTTAAATTCCAATCCCTTTGATGCATGGATTGTCATGAGCGACACTGCTTCCAAACCGGGTTCATACGCGTCTTGAGAGACACCAATGCTAACATAATCTAAAAACCCTTTTATATCATCATAAAAAGGTGTACTCAAATCCTTTAATCGCTGGAATTCGCTCGCGTGGTTTTCCTGTTTTTCATTAAAAAAATGCTGAATCAAATAGTGAAGGGCTTCAGATACTTTTTTCCCGGATAATTGTTTTTTAATATCCATTAATTCATTTTCATAAATTTCATGTTTTCGTGCAATTGCCATTTTCAAATATTCATTTTCAGGGCATCGTGTCCCCTGTATCAATTGCAACAATGACTTAACAGGTTCTTTTTTAAAAAACGGGGTTTCTCCCATTGTTTGACAGGGAATAGCATGATCAGCCAGTGCTTTTTCCATGACCGCCATTTGTGCCCGTGTGCGACATAGAATTGCAAAATCCGATAAACTTTCGATTTCCCGTGTTCCTGCTCCATCGGTTATATTGCTGTCCATCGAAAAAAACCTCAATCCCCCGATCATCTCTTCAATTTTCCTGGCAGACGATTCCGCTTCGCTTCTATCTGTTTGATGTTGTATGATATTAATCTTAATTCCTTTTTGCAGTCCTTCAAGCATTTGTTTACCAGATGAATCACGGCCTATGATGCCATCTGACGCTTTCAAAATACGATCTGAACATCTGTAGCTTTTTTTCAGAGTATATAATGTTGCGTCAGGATAATCTGCCTGGAATATATTGATAAATGCCACGTCTGATCCTCTGAATCCATAAATAGACTGGTTAGGATCGCCTATAGCCATCAAATTAGCGTCATTCGAGGGCATCAACATACGGATCAATTTGTATTGCAGATGATTGATGTCCTGATATTCATCGATCATAATCCACTTATACTTATTCTTATAATGTAACAGGATATCTTCATTTTCAGAGAACAAGCGTGTAGGGACGTACAGCAAATCATCCAGGTCATATAATTGATATTTAGTCAATGTATTTTGATATGCACTGAAAATGCATTTAAGTCTTTCATCCTGAATATAATCCAGGTTTAACACGAACTGCTGTTTAAGGGTGGAAATTTGCTGAATCGTCTTTTTGATCTTATTATTTTCAATATTAAGTTCCTGATTCAGGATATGACGTTTGTCTTCATCATCTATTATAAAAAAATGATCAGCACGTTGTTCTTTCAGGATAGATAAACCGAATGCATGGAATGTTGTAACATTGAGTGCTTTTTTGTGTTGTTCGTTTTGCAGCAATTCATCTACTCGTTCTTTCATTTCCCGTGCTGCTTTATTCGTGAATGTTATTGCCAGTATTTCTTCTGGAGAAGCTTGATGATGATCGATAAGATTAGCAATACGATGTGTGAGCACACGGGTTTTCCCGGTTCCCGGTCCTGCCAGCACTAATGCAGGTTTTGCTGCATGTTGAACAGCTTGCTTTTGTATGGCATTAAATCCTTTAACAATTGACGTTTTTGATTTATTTTCTTCGATAAGGCTTATCCCGGAATTTTTCAATTCACTGAATTTACCAAGGTCGAAGCTGATTAAAGGACGGGATTCCTGTTTTTTGGAGTTATTGCATTGATCAATAAACAGGCTATCCTGATTTGACGTTGTAAAATTCTCATCATCATTAAAAACATGTATAGCGCCATAGGCTCCATCATATCCTTCTTTGATAATAACATTCCTGTTTCTCATCCGGTCAATAGCCTCGGTAAGTGCATCATTTTGATATGCTGCCACGGTATCTATTGGATCGTGTAGCAATATATTGAATTCACTACCTGCTTTGTTTAATATCCGGCTGTATTCCTTCGCGACCCGTTGGGTATTAGGGCCTGTCTTAAGTATTTCTGATAATATTTCTTTAAGAGGGATCAATGGATAGAACGGGGCACGTTCATCCTGTTGAGATGGTATCCCTCTATCTGCTAATTCGGCAACCCTGTGCATAACACCCACGGTAACTTTTCTCCCGCACACCGGGCATATGCCTTTATTTTCAAGGGTTTTTAGTGGGTCCCATTGAATATTGCATTTGCGGTGTCCATCGTAATGATATTTTCCTTCCTGTGGAAAAAAGTCAATGGTACCTTTAAAATGATCCGGGTTGCCAGTCTTCATTGCCCCGATAATATGGTCGTATGATATTTCTGTTTCGAATATATTGGCATTACGCCCGAGTTTTTCAGGGGAATGTGCATCTGAATTGGCAATTAAAGTATATTTATCTAAAAAGCTGCAAACCCAATTCATGGGAGGGTCTGATGAAAGGCCGGTTTCGACTGCATGTATATGGTTGCTCAGGTCTTCAAAGCATTCATCAATGGTATTGAATCCTGATTTTGCCCCCAGAACTGAAAACCATGGTGTCCAGATGTGTGCCGGGACAAAAAATATTTTTTCAGAAACATTTAATGACAAGTCAAGAAGATTTTTGGCGTCTAACCCCAGGATCGGGCGGCCATCTGAAGTGATATTGAATTCACGTGCATTTAGCTGGTGTTGCATTTGATCAACAACATCGAAATCAGGAGCAAACAAGACATTATGGACTTTCCGTACCACCCCGTTTTTTTTATATATATTGCTGATCTCCGCGGTCAGGATAAACCTGACATCCTGTTGTACAGGTATAAACCCGTGAATCGCGTGATTAAGTTTGTATTCTTTTTTAAGTTTATACAGCCCCTGTTCTGCAGGTTCAAGTTTTTCTTTTAATTCCTCTATCCATTTAGGGTGGGTGAAATCACCCGTTCCCACTACTTTAATCCCTTTTACCCGGGCCCAGTAATCTAAATATTCGGGAACCAGCTCTTTACTTGTTGCTAAAGAAAAATGAGAGTGAATATGAAAATCGCCAATAAATTTACCATCCATAATCAAAAAGAATTGCAAAGCCCAAATCAACAGTCCAACCACTGTAATTAAATTCAACGATCCTGTCTAATTTATCCTGAAATATTTCGCCCCCACTGGCCAATGTTAAATTTTTTGTTGTAGTTACTTTACTGGTATATTTCATCTCGGGAATATTACAGAAACGGTAACCTAGATTGAGGCTGACAAGAACGTTAACAATTACCTCGATATCAACATTTACCATTGCTTCCATCATAATGCCATTTGATGCAAGGTCAACCATCGGATTTTGAATTTTTTTATACAGGTAATGGGGCATTTGAGCTCGCGCGAACCCTACTCCAAACGCCAGGTAACCACCAAAAATAAAATAACTTTGTCGGTACGGCCGGTAATTGTATCTTAAAGCAGCCATGACAGGGATTAAACGTCCCGATGTTTTCAGTTCATATCCATCCTGATTCAGGCCGCCTTCAAATAATTGTAAATACTCAACCTTCGGCCCGACTTCCACATCATTAAAGCCAACTCCTGCAAACATACCCACCTTGTATCCGCCGGTTAACAATTCCGGTTCTTTATCATGTTTTGATAAATCTTTCATGTAATTATTCGGATAAAACATGGATACTGTTGAATACCCACCGTAAACATGAATTGATGTTAAATTGCCGTATTGAGCTTTTAATGAAGAAATCAAAAGCATGCCTGTAATAATGAATAATAAACGTATTTTAATGTGTCTCCAAAAATAAACCATCATTGCTTAAGCTTTAAATAAATATGATTCCCAAATTTAATAAAAACTTCCATAGGTTATTCAATTGCAACTTCTTTACACGAGATAATTATGAACAAATGACAGTTTAAAAAAAAATTTTTATTTCTGAAAATAAGACGATCCAGCAAATTCACATAATTTTTCATACCATAGCACTCCATACTTCCTGATCAGTGGCTCTTTTAAAAACTTGTAAACAGGAATTCCCTTTTTTATGCCTTCTTCAATGGCTGAAGTACAAATATCCCAATGGTCATAATTAACAGCATCATAATCTTTATTTTTTTTTATTCGAACAGGATATAAATGACACGAAAGGGGTTTTCTGAATTCAATTTTCTTTTCAATGAATGCTTTTTCGATAGCGCACAGGGTAATTCCCTGATCAAAATAAGCGTATGCACATTCATCTTTTTCATTGACCAATGGTGTGACAATGTCACCGTCTTCATCTTTAATGAATAATCCCTTTTGTTTAATGACCGCGTGGCCCTTGGTACTTAAATACGGTTTTATTACATGAAAATTCTGCTTAATGATGATCGTTTCTTCTTTCTCTAATGGGGCCCCGGAACTCCCGTAAAAACAGCAGTTTCCAAAACATTTCGAGAGATCACAACAAAAACATTTTGTCACGATGTCATCACTTACAAGCGTATTGTCAATTTGCAACATGGGCATTTAGATTAATGCTTTCCCATCCATGGCATCAGGAATTTCCAATCCCATAATTTTGAGTAAGGTCGGGGCAACATCTGCCAATACACCGTCATTTATTTTGTCATATTTTTCAGATACTAAAATACAAGGTACCGGGTTGGTAGAATGAGCGGTATTTGGAGAGCCGTCATCATTAGCAGAAAAATCTGAATTTCCATGGTCTGCTATGATCAGTGATATATAGTCCTTGGAAATAGCAGCCTGTATGACTTCTTTCACGCATTTATCAACGGTTTCAATGGCTTTAAGTATGGCATCATTTACACCAGTATGTCCAACCATATCACCATTGGCAAAATTCAGGCAAATAAAATCATGTTCTGATTTATTTATTTCTTCTACAACAGCATCTTTTACCTTGTAGGCACTCATTTCCGGTTGCAAATCATAGGTTGCAACTTTAGGTGAGGGAATTAATATCCTGTTTTCATTGGCATATTCTTCTTCTTTTCCCCCGGAAAAGAAAAACGTTACATGTGCATATTTTTCTGTTTCAGCAATGCGCAGTTGTTTTTTCCCGTCTTTTGCCAACACTTCACCCATGGAGTCGCTTATATCTGTCTTTTCAAAGATGACATGGATATTTTTAAACGAGTTGTCGTATTCTGTCATGGTGAGGTAATACAAAGGCATGGTTTTCATTCCAAAATCCGGAAAATCCTGTTGTGTCAAAGCGGTCGTGATCTGCCTCAGGCGATCTGTCCTAAAGTTAAAGCATATCACTACATCATCTTTTTGAATTGTTCCAATGGGTTTTCCCTGGCCGTCTACATGTACGATAGGCTTGATGAATTCATCAGTAACACCCTCATCATAAGACTCCTGCATGGCATGTATCAAATCTGTTGAAGGTTTTCCTTTTCCTTTCAGCATTAAATCATACCCTTCTTTTACACGCTCCCATCGTTTATCCCTGTCCATCGTGTAATATCTACCGGCAATGGAAGCTATTTGCCCGTTTGAATGATCAAGGTGGTTCAGGAGATTTTTCATATAACCTATCCCACTCCTGGGGTCAGTATCCCTTCCATCTGTAAGAGCATGAATAAATACCTTATCAAGGTCAAATTGTTTGGTCATATCACATAATGCATACAAATGCCCCGGCAACGAGTGCACCCCGCCATCAGACACGAGGCCTATAAAATGGACGGATTTATTATTGTCTTTGGCATATTGAAACGCGTTGACAATTTTTTCATTCTCAAAAAAATCGCCGTCTTCAATTGATTTTGTAATCTTAACACTGTTTTGATAAACAACCCTGCCTGCCCCGATATTCATATGTCCTACTTCAGAATTGCCCATTTGTCCTTCCGGCAATCCTACATCTTTCCCGGAAGCAGACAATTGTGAGTGGGGGTATTTGTTTAGCAGGCTGTCAATAAATGGCGTGTTGGCCCTGCTAATAGCATCCGATTTTGTTTTATTTCCAATTCCCCAACCGTCCAGGATAATAAGTATGGTTTTGTTTTGTTGCATTGATTTTGATATTTATTTCTTAAAATGTAGCGCAAATATATTTAATTATGCAATATCCTGTAATGTTTTTATGAAGGAAACAATCATTATTTTTTCCCAACTGGCATAATATACAAAGGGGTTTCTTTTTCTTTCATACCTATTAGCTGTTTGACTTTCTTGTCAACAAAGGCTCCAACTACTACAGTGCCTAAATGTAATGATTCTGCCTGGAGGTAAATATTTTGGGCAACATGTCCTGCTTCCATGTGCACGTATTGTTTGCCGCGTTCACCATATCTTGCAGTAGTACGTTCATATATTGCTGAAATAACCAAAATAGCCGGAGCATCAGATAAAAAAGCCTGCCCGAGTGCAGCAGTTGTCAATTCTCCTTTGATCTTTTTGTTACTTATTTTTTTTAAACTGTGCCCTTCCGGTATATAATGATAAATCCCGGCTTCCAACCCGGTTACATCATCAGCAACAAAGTATAATTCTAATGGGTATGTTGCGCCTGCAGAGGGTGCAGCCCTCAGGTTCCTATCTTCACTTGTAATCCCCTGAGCGCTCCAGAGGATTTGAGATACTTCTTTGAAATTTAACGCTTTATTTGAATAATTTCTTACTGATCGCCTGTTGTTGATTGCCATTTCAACAGGCATACCTGCCTTTGTATCGGGTGCAGGAAGTTTTATATTATCGGAATTTTTGTATTTAACCCGTGTATCCATTGTATTTCCATCATTTGCAATTAAAAAATAGATGCCAATAAATAATAAGATTGTTATGACTGGTATGAATATTTTTAATCTTTTTTTATAAAAATGCATGTTATTGAAATTTAAATAAATAATTATATTTAGTCATTTTATTTTTAACAAATTTCATTCCAAGGGGATATATATTTACAATATTTTTGCATGCTTACGTCTTACATGATGTATGAATGATTTTAAACAACATAAGATAGAAGAAACCTTTAAAAAAGAACATGTGAAGGTTTTTTCATTTATTCGCCGGCGGATAAACAGGCAGGAAGATGCAGAAGACCTTTTGCAGGAGGTTTTTGAACAAGCCCTGGGCAGTTTAAATTCATTGCAAACCATCGAAAGCATGCTTAGCTGGATTTTTAGCATTGCCAATAATAAGGTGATCGACTGGTACAGAAAACGAAAACTCAAAACATATTCATTGGATGAACACGACCAGGATGTGTCAATCAATGACATTCTTGAAGAATGGGACACGTTTGGTGTTGATGAAGAAATTCATGCCCTGATAGCTGAAAAGCTACATCAAAACATCGAACAATTGCCGGAGGAACAACGGTTTGTTTTGACTGAACAAGCCATTAAAGGCAGAAGTTTTAAAAAAATAGCTAAAGAAACGGGCATCCCGCTGAATACATTGCTGGCACGTAAACGCTATGCTGTAAAAACGTTGCGAAAAGAACTTAAATCATTAATAACAAAAGTGTATAACTAAATTGAAAGAGGAGGATTTTATCATGAAAAATCATAAAGGAATTTATTTTTTAAGGTACATACCTTTGATCATCGGGGGCATTGCATTGGCCATTGTTGCTGCATTTATTTTTGGCTATATCGTGATGATTCTATGGAACTGGTTGATGCCTGATATTTTTAATCTGCCCGAGATTACATTCTGGCAGGGATGGGGACTCGTGTTATTGTCGCACATCTTATTCAAGGCATTCAATCATAAGCATCCTCATGAGCATGATCATAGTCATTTTAAAAAGAAATTTATTGCACGATTCAACCGTGGGCACGAGAGTGATGAAGAAGGGACGATGGAAGAATAGAGAAATCACCCGGATAACTATTCATAATACTGTATAAAACAATAGTCTATTCCCGGGAATAGACTATTGTTTTATTTTAAATAAGAGTGTTTGTCAATAATATCTTTATTCAGCCTACAAGGCTCAAATTCATCTGTTTATATTTTATTTTTCTTTTTCAAGGGGCCAGGCCATGATTCCGCCTTCCAATACATGTACATTTTTGTAACCTTTGGCCTGTAATATCAATGCTGCTTCATATCCACGTAAAGATATTTTGCAAAATGTTATGATTTCTTTGTTTTTGTCCCGTGGTAATTCATCAAGTCTTTCCCTGAGTTGTCCAAGAGGAATCAATGTTTCCCCAACACCAAGCCTTGTTTGTTCGTATTCGTCAGATCCTCGTGTATCCAGGATAAAAATGTCTTCCTTTTGATCTACTTTATGCTTCAATTCATATGCAGAAATCCCTTTGAATACACCATTTATTTTGTTTTGTAACACGTGTGCAGCTGCAATGCTATGGTCAATGGCCAATGAAAACGGGGGAGCATAAGGTAAATCATTGTTTGTCATGTCATCAACAGTTAATCCACCTCTTATTGCAGTAGCCCAAATAGCAAGCTGTTTGCTAACATCTCCAGGGCCTAAACATTGAGCACCAAGTATTTTACCTGTCTCTTTTGCTGCTAATAATTTTGTAACCAACAGTTTCCCGCTCATGAAACCAGGCTTATCAGGACTCGCGCTGATTGTTTTCATATAATCAATTCCATGTTCTTTTGCTTTGGTTTCTGATAATCCTGTAATACCCACTCCATAATCAAATATTTTACATATCCCTGTTTGAATCGTTCCGGGAAATTTAACTGTATTTCCATTCACGATATTTTGTCCTATCACACGCCCCTCAAGATTGGCCAGGTCGCCATAAGGTGCAAGGACTTCTTTACCCGTTATGATATTTTTAATTTCACAACAATCACCTGCAGCATAAATATCAGGATCATTCGTTTGCATATATTCATTTACTTTAATTCCTCCCAATTGGCCTATGTCAATCCCTGCATCCTTTGCTAATTTAATATTGGGCTGTACTCCAATGGCAACAACTGCTAATTCACATGGAATTTCAGCGCCATTTTGCAATTTCACGGCTTTTAGCTTTCCGCTATCTCCAATAAATTCAGATACCCCGTTATTTGTAATGACATTGGCTTTGGTTTTTAAATATTTTTCAACTAATTCGGCCATTTCACAATCCAGGAATGTAAGCAGGTGTGGCAGTAATTCAATCATTGTAAGCTCAATACCTGCCAGGTGAAGAGCTTCGAGTGTCTCGATTCCAATCAGCCCGCCACCTATCACTACTGCTTTTTTAATGTTTCCCTCATCTCGAATTTCCCTGAGATAATCAGCGTCCTGCATAGATTGAAGGGTCGTGATGCCTTCAAGTTCAGTACCGGGTACAGGGGGTATCCTGGGAGTTGCCCCTGTTGCAATAACCAGTTTATCATATTCCCGGGCTCCAGTTTCTCCGGTTTTCACGTTTTTAAATTCAACTTTTTTATTCTCCCTGTCAATTCTGACTACCTCAGTATTAACTTTTGCCGTGATACCTTTCGCGTTCCAGAAAAATTTAGGATCACGAACTACGCCTGTTGGTGTACAAAGCAATTTATTCCTGTCTTCAAAAAAACCTCCAATATAATATGGATAACCACAGGAGGCCATTGAAAGGTCAGAATCTTTCTGGATCATTGTAATATCAGCATTTTCGTCCATTCGACGGGCCTTGGCTGCCGTCTTGGGGCCTGCTGCCGAACCACCAATAACAATTATTTTTTGCTTCATTTTTAGGTAATATTTTTAATTAATAATGAATAAATCTATTTTTTCATGTTTATAATTTATATACAAATCGTCATCCCGCTTTTCAGTTGCTTTATTTTAAATGCCTTATAAAAGGCTAGTAAAGCTGGCAATTCCGTACAATGAGCAGGATAAAGATGTTGGGGACGTAATTTTGCCAGGTATTGTATTGTTTTTCGTGTTTGTTCATCATCCTCTTTCAAATGAAAGCCCCCGATGATTGCTTTAACCCGGCTTATACCTGTTACTTTTCGTGCATATTCAACAATATTACAGATGCCGGAATGCGAACAGCCAGTTACCACGATCAATTCACTTCCACGTTGAATGGCCAGCGCCGTGTCGTCCATCACAAAATCATCGTCTCCTTTCTCGTCTTTAAAAGGAGTGGAAACAGCTTCGAAATCGTTTTTTCGCGGAATTTCTCCGAGGAATATAATTTGTCGCGTTATATTTACAGGTGTTTTGCTCTCGGTAAGATAATATTTGCTTTCAAGATTTTCTTTTGAAAAAGCCAACCCGATATTCGATGTGTCATTTTTCCTGTATCGCTTGATAAAAGCTCCCGGGTGAGCGATAAGTTTCTTGTCTTTTAAATATTGCAACCCATTTCCATGATCCCAATGGCCATGACTTAACACGATGGCACCAATATTGTCAATTTGAAGATTTAATGTTACCGCGTTCCGGAGATACACGTCTGATGCCCCGGTGTCAAATAGTATGTTATCATTTCCATGTTCGATTAAATAAGATAATCCATGTTCGGCCAGATACCCGGGGCCTGCAGAATTTTCAGATAATACGCTGAGTTTCATTCGTGGTTATTTGATGATTATTGTATCTTTTTCCATACATGACTTATTATTTTTGATATTTCAGCGTCAGGCTGATATTCGGTAATGGTCAATTCCCTTACCATGGATTCAGTCATAGCATGATCAAACGGGATACTGTCAATAATTTGAATCTGATTGCGTTTGAAAAATTGTTCTATCTCGGTTGTCACTTCTTTATTGATATCATTCTTATTAATAATAGCGTTTACAGGTATTTCAAAAGACCGCACCAACTCTACCAGTCGTTGTGCATCATGCATACCTGATTTCGTGGGTTCAACTACAACAAGTACTTCATCGGTACCGGTTACTGAAGCAATGGCTGCACACCCTATACCCGGTGGGCCGTCATTGATTATATAATCAGCCTGGATTTGACGTGCTATTTCTTTTGCTTTTTTTCTAACCCGTGTTACAAGTTTGCCTGAATTTTCTTCCCCGGGGCCCATTTTCGCGTGAACCAAAGGCCCGAAACGGGTATCTGAAACATACCAGTAATTATTGCTGTTTTGCTTAGATATTATGGCTTGTGCCGGGCATATCTTTTCACACAACAGGCACCCTTCACATTGATATGGATTGATGCTGTAAACATTACCTGTTGACGTATGAATTGCATCAAAACGGCAATATCTTTTACACAGTCCGCATCCGGCACATTTGGCAGGATCAATGCTTACATTCCAACCACTATTAAACGAATATTCCTCTTTCACTGTTGGTTTAAGTAAAATATGAAGATCAGCTGCATCTACATCATTGTCACAAAATACCGTTTTTTTTGCCATGGAAGCAATGGCAGCAGTTATGGTTGTTTTACCTGTCCCTCCCTTACCACTTAAAATAGTTATCTCCTTCATAGTGTAAAAAATTTGTTTCGAGTGTTTTGGCTATATCGGTATAATGCTTTTCAATATCCCCCGGAACATTTTGCAACAATTGTCCCTTGGCATAATTTGATGCATATCGGGTATTATACGGGATTGTTCCAAGTAATGTAAGCTGTTCCTCTTCTAAATATTGAAAAACTTCATCATTCCCTATCCCGCTTTTGTTTACCACCACACCAAATGGTTTTTGCATTTCCCGGAGTAGTGCCACGGTTAGTTTAAGATCATGCAGTCCGAACGGTGTTGGTTCTGTTACCAAAATCACGTAATTCACGTCTGAAACCGTTTCTACAACAGGGCAACTGGTGCCAGGCGGAGCATCAAAGACAATAATATCGTGGCCATCAGAAATTTGCTTTTTGAGTTCTTTAATCATCATGGTTTGCATTGCAGAACCAATTTTTAAATTTCCTTCTACCAAACCTGCTCCTATCCCGGTATCATACCATGTGATTTCACCAATGGGTTCCGGATGCTCTGTGATTGCCTGGTATTGACAAGCTGCTGTACACGCTCCACATGAATGGCATAAACCAGTGGTGACTTCGGCAAATTCAGCCGGGGGTACAATTACAATGGCATTGAATTCACAGTATTCAGCACATTGGCGGCAGAATGTACATTTATCTGTATTGATCTCCGGAATCAACTGGGTTGCTATTTTCTTTTTGATAATATTGGCGGTGTCAAAAAAAAGAACATCATTGGGTTCTTCCACGTCACAATCAACCAATTGAATCTTTCGTGTTGCTGTTTTCCATAAAGAATGATATAAATTTACAGCAACAGTAGTTTTACCGGTGCCCCCTTTTCCGCTTGCTATGGCGATTTTATAACTCATCAGTGATCGCAGTAATTAGCAGAAAATGACAATGATCCATCAAGAAATCCCAAGGCAAGGTCTTTGGCCTGTTTTACAGGTGCTCCAACAAATACATTTATTTCGTGTTGATTGAATAATTGAACTGCCCTGTTCCCCATACCACCTGCAATAATGTCTGTGGCGCCTTTTTCTGAAAGCCAGGGAGGCAACAGGCCGGGTTGATGAGGTGGAGCTTCCAAAAGTTCTTCCTCAATAATTTGTTTGTTTTCTACAGTGAACAAAGCGAAATGACTGCAATGTCCGAAGTGTTCACTCAGGTCCCCGTTATTTACAGGAATAGCTATTTTTTGTTTCATATGTTTATTTTTAAATTTTCTATGGCCATATAGCTTGCCCCGCTAACGGCGGGGGAGCTCGCCATGACCTTAATTTATTAACACGTAGTTTTTAAAGGGCCGGGAGCTAAGAATTGTGGGTTTTGTAAAAAAATGAATGCACTACTCCTTGCACCAGGCCCTCTGTTTTATAGCTGCATAAGCTTACCATCTGTTTTGGCCCATGCCCATGCCTCTACCTCTGCCTCTTCCTTGTCCGCTTCGTATTCCTGCATTTCTTCCAAAACGGAGCCCTAAGCGCTGAAAAAAACTTCCGGTATTGGTGGCATTTTGATTATCAGGATTGCATTTACCCAATCCTCTTCCTGTTTTAGGCCCTTGTCCTTCAGGGCCAGTTCTGTCAAATCCCGGCATGATATATTCTCCTATTATGATTTAAGGGTTTTTAAAATATTATCAATGGTCTTATCTTCATCATTAATAATGACCATTTGAATCTGAAATTTATCGAGCAGGTCTTTGGCCTTGGGTCCAAAATCCCCTGATATTACTTTTTGCACTCCCATTTCCATCATTTTTTCGGCTGATTTTGTACCGGCTCCTCCCTGTGCATTCATGTTTTCATTTTCAATGAACGAGACTTCACCGGTTTGATCATCATAGATGCAAAAACTATTAGCCCTGCCGAACCGCAAGTCAAACAAAGATGATGTATCGTTTCCTGATGCTGTAATTGCTATTTTCATGTTATATTGATTTTACGATTAATTCATTTAAACCAAATTATGTATTAGAACTTCGTAATGAGCATTAAAAATACGATAAAACAAGGATTTGCTGAGATGAGGCATAGCATAGCTATGGTGAATCGAAGCAAATTAATGCAATGCCTTGTTTTGAAGTAGTTTTAATGTGTAATAGATTTTCTAATG
>CAYPTK010000068.1:0-13356 GCA_964413555.1 uncultured Bacteroidales bacterium
CAAGCGTAACGAAGTTAGCGGACATTATGGACAAACACTAATTAACCAATGGTTTCAAATGCATAACCGATCAATCCACCTTCTCTTGTATGATCAGGGAATATGACATGTTCCATTTCCCATGAATAATTTTTATGTTTCCCTTTTGTCCTGAATTTTACCGATGTTTTTATTTTTTTCGATAATGTCTGTTTTGCCCGGGGTATTATTTCTGTAAAAAATTTGCCGGTCGTTTCTTCTGCTCGTTTATTTAGTAACAACAGCCCTTTCCCTTCAATACTTGTAATGATGCCTTTATTGTCTATGACATATGTCAGGATTGGCAGTTTGCCGGAAATATCAGACAAAATGCTTTTATAGTTTATGAGTTGTGCTTTATATTGTTCATTAATAGTGATATCAGACACCTTTTGAAATATTCCGATCACTTCTCCTTTTTGATTGGTAAAGGGGATTTTTGATATTGATTTCCATAAATATAAACCATCAGGCTGCACGTGTTTTTCTTCTGAATTTAAAACTGACTGGTTGTTTTCCATTAATTCAATATCTTCTTTTATTATTTTATCTGCTGAAGTTTTATTCAAAATATCATGATCTGTTTTTCCAATGATCTCTTCAGGATGCTTAAATCCTAGTTCTTTGGCTTTGTTTGTATTTACCCGTTGATAAATACCTTTTTTTGTTTTAAAAGATATTTCACCCGGTATATGGTCCATTAGTACATTAAACATAATGATTTCCCACGTAAGGTCTGCTTTTTGTTTTTTCATTTCTTCCGTTAATTTCTTCGCTTCTATTTCTTTGTTTATCACCTCTGTTACATTTCTGGATATGCCAAATGTTCCGATTACTTCATGTTTTTCATTATATAATGGCAGTTTCGAGGTAGAGACCCATCCCACGCTACCATCTTCAAATGTTTCCTTTTCAATAAAATCAATCAATGGTTTTTCGTTTTTGATGATTTCCTGTTCATCATTGTAAGCTTGTATAGCATGTTCTTCCGAGAAAAAATCAAAATCAGACTTTCCAATCAGTTCTGCTGGTTCATCCAGATCAAAAAGTTTTGCTAAATTTTTGCTTGCCCGTAGAAATTTACTTTCCCGGTCTTTAAAATAGATGCTGTCGGGAATATTCTCCATCAGTGAATCCATCAGGAATTTTTCCTTATTCAGTTCCTGATGCGTATGCTGTAATTCCTCGAATTGATTTTTAAGTTTAGTCTCCATTTCTTTAAAATCAGTTATATCAAACTGAAATCCAAGTAATCCTGTTTCATTCATATACGGGATAAAAAATGGTATTTTAGTGGTTCTGAGATACCTGTTTTGATTGTGAACATGTTCCTGTTGCTCAAAGGTCTTGGGCCCGGTTTTAATAATTTCCTGCTCTTCTTCCCATAATTTTTGTGCTAATTCCTTGTTATCTGAAAAAAAATCAAAATCACTTTTACCTATTAGTTCTTCGATACTTTCTTCATGTGCATCTGCTACTGCTTTGTTTACCAAAACCATTTTTCCTTTACTGTCTTTTAAGAAGATTTTTGCTGGTATTTCGTTGATAAGGTTACCAATGGTTTCCTGGTGCTGTTGTATTTCTATTTCTTTTTTCTTAGCGTCCGTAATGTCAATACCAATATTTAACACTTTATAAGGTTCACCATCTGAATTTAAAATAGGTGCAAATGTTTGGTTCACCCATATGTCTTTATCCGGCCGTGATATGACAACAGTCCTGTTTACCAGGTTTTTTGACTCGAGTTCTTCCCATATATTGGATATATCTTCTTGAGATATTCCCGTGTTAAATTTTTTAATGTCCTGATCTATCATGTTGTCTATTGATTCATCTAAAGCTTCTATAAATAAGTCATTTATATTTAATACTTTCCCCTGCATATCATATTCACCAACCATTAAAGAAGCATTCATGGCATTGAGAATGCTCCGCATTTCTTCTTCTTTTTGAGAAGATTCTTCCTGGGCTGCTTTGAGTTCTTCCATGTTTTGCCGCATTTCTTCCTCTTGTGCAGATAATTCTTCAGCTTGGTAGCGGGACTCTTCCAGCAATTTTTTAGTACGTTCGTTTGCCCTGATCCTTGAAAGCGTTGATGCAATATTAGCCCCTACTTTTTCAATAAAAGATATCACGTGATTTTCTATTTTATTGAAAGATGTCAGTTCAATAACCCCAAATACATCGTCATTAATTTTTAAAGGAACAATAACCAGGCTGTTTGGTTTTTCTTCACCAAGCCCTGATGAAATGTAAACATAATCATCCGGTATTTCTTCCAGGTAAACAGAATTTCTTTCCAAAATACATTTACCTATTAGTCCTTCTTCATAACCGATTTTTCGTTCAAGATGCTTTTTCCTGTTATAAGCATATGCTGATTTTAATTCAACATATTTATTATTATTCTCATCTTCTTCAATGATAAATAATCCTCCCTGGTTTGCTTTTATATATTTTACCAGGTTTTTTATAATACTAAAAGATAGTTCTTCGATATGCTCATGGTTTTGTCTTAATATATCGTCAAACAAAGCTACTCCTTCAGTGGTCCAGGTACGTTTTTTATCTTCGATTTTTCGTTTTTCTTCTTCTGATTTGGCTATTCTTAAGTTCTCACGCATGGATAATAATGATGCTCCCAAAACATCATTTTGGCCTTGTTTTTCATAATGAGCATCAAGGTTTCCTTTTCCAATATTTTCAGCAAATTCAATAGCAGCCGAAAGGTTGTCAACCAAACCTTTGATTGTCTGACCTATTTTGCCTGTTTCGTTGTCTTTAATCATCAATCTGTGCTGGCCGGCTTTCTTAATATCACCTTCAGCAATAGATGTTAATGTAGATTTGATTTTTTTTAATGGGGCAAAAATATACCTGTTAAAAGCCAAAAACCAAAACAGGCCAATAATGAATAAACCTATTATTCCAAAATATATAAATAACATATTCATATCTGTAAAAGTATTATGAAACCCAACCCTGGGGATTTTTGTACCGATGAACCATGGTGTTTCTTTATTTAAAACACGTATAGGATATAAAGAATAATAATAACGGCCAACCTTACCATTTGCTTGTGACGTAAATGAAAATGCTTCATGCTTTTGTAAATTGTTCATTGCATATGCATTCGAATGAATCAATGAAGGATTGGACATGTTTACACTAGTGTCATTATATGATTCAATAATGGTACCTGTATTATCAATAATGAATAATTCATGCATGTTGTAAAATGAAATATTCGGGCCAAATTTTATGATCTCATCTTTCGAAATGTCTAATGTTAAAAACCCGGCATATCTTTGATCATACTGAAGCGGTATTCCAATGCTAATGATACCTGATATTTTATCGAAATTTAAATACACCGGTAGCTCCCGAGAGATATTAGCTTGTTCGTGGAGTAATTTTTGAAATATTTCTTTTTGATTGTCAGGAGGAATTGTAAATTGAATTCGAGTTGTTTTGATTTCGTTGTTTTGTTTTTTTTCAAATATATGCCGCGTGTATTTCGTGTCATTTATCACGGGTGAATTGAAGAGGGTTGTTTCCCATGTATGTTCAACATTCAGAATTCCAATGTTTTGTTTTAATAATTCCTTGATAACTAACTGAGAATGATTTTTGTATGCATCGCGCGGGATGTTTTTGTATGTTACCTCGAGGGTGTTTTTCAAACAGCGGGCAATATCATAATAAATATTGCATTGTTCATTGCAATAACCTGAAATACCTTTGGCCAAATATTCCGACCTTAACTTCGTTTCATGAAAAGATTTCTTTTTATTCATGTATTGCATAATGCCAATGGTCAGAATATAAAACAAACCTATGGTGAGAATAGTATAAATAATTAATTTGAAAGAAGTGGGTAATTTTGATTTCATCCGTTTATTATTTAGATGTTAGAAGTTAAGAATAAAGAAGTTAGAATTTCTTTTAATATTCATCCCGGTGTATGTCAAAAATTTTGTCATGTTTCAGTTCACCTGTTTATTATAATTTTTTTATGAATGATTATGTTCAGCATTTTATTTGATTTCCATAATAAAACTCTTAGAAATCGACAAGTTAGAAAAGTGTTTATTATGACACGTTTTATTGTCGTGTTATCAATTCCTGTTTATTGAAAAAAGCACATTCAAAGCATCAAGATAAAAAAATAAATTATAAGTTAAAAATATAGAAAAAAAGAATTGGTTCATAGCACATTTGATAATAAATCTTCAATCGCTCCAAACGTGTTTTGCATTACAAAATCCATTTTTTCTTTTGGTACCCACTTGACATCAGTTATGTTTTCCTGGGCCTGTGGAATCAACGGGTCGTTACCGGAATAAACCATGTCAAACCAATGTGTTTCTTTTATTACCGGTTCGTCATGCATTATGTACATATGGTACGTCGTGGCTATTTGTTCAATAATTTTGGGGTTTTTGATATTGCATTCTTCCTCCACCTCCCTGATGGCCGCGTCTTCAATACTTTCATTTAAATCAATTTTTCCTTTCGGGATATCCCATTTTCCTTTACGTTTGATAACCAATATTTCATTTTTTGAATTTTGAACTACTCCACCAGCTGCATGTATCGTTTTAAAAGAATATTTTAATTCGTTTAATAACAAATCCTTATCATCATGTAAAATGTACATGCTTGAAATTCCCGTGAGAGAATATATAAATTGGTCAATTAAATCTTTCAACAGGCTATTGTTGTTATTATAAGTATAAAAGAGAGTATCTTTAAAATTTTTTAAAGGTTCTGTTAATTTTTCAGTCAGCAAAATAACCCGATTATCAATAAAAACTTTATACATTTGCACCATGATGAATAAAAAAAATATGATTAGTCAATATTTATTGCAAAGTAAAGCAATTAACTTAAATCCTGCAAATCCGTTTACCTGGGCTTCAGGATGGAAGTCTCCAATCTATTGTGATAACAGGATAACACTTTCTTATCCTGATATCAGGGCAGAAATTAGGAACCAGTTTGTTCAACTGGTGAAAAATGAATTTAAGGATGTTGAACTGATTGCTGGTGTTGCAACAGGTGCTATTGCACATGGTGTACTCGTGGCAGAAGCTCTCAATCTTCCGTTTGTATACGTCAGAAGTGCCCCCAAGGGGCATGGGATGCAAAATCTTATTGAAGGCGAGATAAAAGAGAATCAACGAACGGTTGTCATAGAAGACCTTGTTTCTACCGGCAATAGTAGTTTAAAAGCAGTAGACGTCCTTCGCCAGGCAAATTGTAACGTGTTGGGCATGTGTGCAATTTTTAGTTACAATTTTGACAGGGCACGGTCAAATTTTAAAGAAAAAGAATGCCCATTATATACACTGACAGACTACAACACGTTGATAAAATTAGCTGCAGACAGTGGGTATATTAAAAATTCTGATGTAGATATGTTAACTAAATGGAGCCTGGCTCCTGATAAATGGGATAATAAATAAATAGTAGGTATCCATGAAAAAAATCGAAAGCAAAATAGGGACTATTGATCAAACCCCTGATAAAATTTTTAATTACCTTACTGATTTCAGGAATTTTGAACATATCATTCCGCGAGATAAAATTTCTGACTGGAAAGCTGATGAAGACCAATGCGAATTCAGTGTGCCGGGAGTGGGTGAAGCAACAATGAAAATTGTTGAAAAAGAACCGTGTAAACTTATCAAGATTACCGGGGACGCGAACCAGGGGAGTTATCACTTTTATTTATGGACTCAATTGAAACAAAGTAATGAATCAGTAACCAAAATGAAGCTTACGATTCAGGCTGATTTGAACCCCATGTTAGAAATGATGGCAAAAAAACCTTTGAAAAATTTCGTGGATTTATTAATTGATCAAATGGAGGCCTTTTCATTTGATCAATTGAAATAAAAAATTGGAGCATTCTTTTTTAAACGCGAATAATTTTAGGAAAATATAATAATCAAAAAAAAATTTATATCTTTACTCTTAAAGCTTCGGGATCCCACTATTTGTAATTATGAATGAGATTTTACTACTTGCAGTTGCATTTTCTGAAACCACGTTTGAAGAGATAAAACGTATCCTGCAAACTGAAAAACATCATTTCCAGTTAATGAATGTTTGTGGATTAGGAGCATTCAATGAAGCAATGTCCAGTCATACCCCGGATATTATATTGTTAAATTCTACCAACCCCACTGTAAAACCCCGTGATGTGATTAATTTTGTTAAAGGAAAAGAAGAATATAAGGAAATCCCTGTCGTCCTGGCCATTGACCATAACCACGAGGAGTATTTTAATGAAATACCAAATCACGGTGTCAGTGATATCATTTACCTCCCGTTCAGACATAATGAATTGCCAAACCGGATCAGTATATTGTTTGATAAAAAATATATGATTAACCAGATCATAGAGGAAAATAAGAAATTAAGACAATTATCATATGTTGCTTCAAAAACGTCCAATTCAATCGCGATCATTACGCCAGAAGGAAAAATTGAGTGGGTGAACAATGGATTTACCGAAATGTACGAGTATTCTTACCGCGAGTTTAAAGAAAAATTTGAGAACAAGTTATATAACCCTAAATTGAATACAAATTTTAAAAAAGCACTGAATAAAAGTATATACGATAAAAATAGAGTGGTTTATGAAAACCATTGGTTCACAAAATCGGGCAAAGAGAAATGGGTGCAAACCACTTTAACCCCTATTTTCGATAGCTCCACGAAAGAAGTTTCAAAAATTATTGCCATTGAGACCGATATTACTAAATTAAAAAAGGCTGAAGAACGACTAGAAGAAAAAAATAACAATTTATTGAAAATTACCAAACGAATCGAGACAACAAATGAAATACTTGAAAACCAGCGTATTGAATTAGAAAATGAAAAACAACGTTCGGAAGAGCTTTTATTAAATATTCTCCCGTATGCAACCGCTCAACAATTAAAACGAAAGGGATATTCTAAACTCCGAAGTTACAAGCGCGTTACCGTTATGTTTGCTGACTTCCAGAGCTTTACTAAGTTGTCCGAAAAACTTAGTGACCAGGAATTGATTCGTGAGTTGAGTTACTTTTTTGAACAATTTGATGAATTGATTACACAACATCATATCGAAAAAATTAAAACAATGGGAGATTGTTACATGTGTGCCGGGGGACTCCCGTTAAGCAATAAAAGCAATCCTATAGATGTAACATTGGCATCATTGAAAATTCAGGATTTTATAGATAACAGGGAAATTGAACGGGCCAAAGGCTCAGGTGTAACATGGAAACTACGCGTAGGGCTCCACACGGGTGAAGTAATAGCAGGGGTAATCGGGAAGAAAAAGTTTGCTTATGACATCTGGGGTGATACGGTAAATACTGCAAGCCGGATGGAGTCAGCCAGTGAAACGGGCAAGGTGAATGTATCAGGTGACAGCTATCAATATATAAAAGATTTTTTTGATTGTACCTATAGAGGGAAAATGGCAGTTAAGTACAAAGGACAGTTAGATATGTATTACGTCAACCGCCTGAAAAAAGAATATTCTAAAGACGAAAAAGGAATATACCCAAATAAGGAATTCATGAAAATTCTTTCATCGTATTAAAGTTTTTAAAATTATGAAACGAACTTCAAAAAGTATGTGTAATAAACATTATGGTTGGATATCCATTGCATTGGTTTTATTCCTGTTCGACTCATGCGGGGTAACCAGGAAAAGAAAATTTTATCCATCGCACAGCAGGGAAGAGTATATCAGGAAATACCAGGAAATGGCAATAAAAGAAATGAATAGAAGTGGTGTGCCTGCAAGTATAACAATGGCTCAGGCACTGCTTGAGTCTGATAACGGGAACAGCACGCTGGCAAGAGAAGCCAATAATCATTTTGGTATTAAATGCCACGGGTGGGATGGCAAATCAGTGAGACATGACGATGACAGTAAGAGAGAATGTTTCAGAAAATATGATGATGTATATGAGTCATATAAAGATCACTCCGACTTTTTAATGAGTGGCAGGAGGTATGATTTCCTGTTTGAATTAAAGCCAACAGATTACGAGGCGTGGGCCAAGGGATTGAAAAAAGCCGGGTATGCCACCAAACGGGATTATGCAGAATTATTGATCAGGATTATTGAAGACTATAACTTACATGATCTGGATAAAGAAAAAAAGATCACTACCTTTTCTGACACTAAAGAAGAAGAAAAAACAGAAGAAATTGATGAAATAGCAAAAACAGAAGAAACAGGAAAAGAAGATGAGCAGGCAGAAGAAACCAGTAATAAAGAAGAAACCAGCAAGAAAGATAGCAAAGAAGAAGTAAAATCATTAATGATGCCGCCTGATAAAGGAGAACCCATAGATACGATAGGAGGAAGAAAGATTTATACTCATAACCGGATCAAATTCATCATCGTGAAAAAAGGTGATAACTTTTTGAAAATTGCAGAAGATTTGGAAATGATGCACTGGGAACTTTATAAATACAATGAACTCGAACAGGACGAGTTTTTAAAAGAAGGCCAGGTTTTATACCTCCAACCCAAACGTAAAAAAGCGGAAATGGGCTATAATTTTCATGAAGTTAAAAAAGGAGAAACCATGTACACCATCTCACAAAAATATGGCATGAAAATTGAAGAATTATATGAAAAAAACAAAATGAAAAAAGATGATGAACTGCTTCCGAAACAAAAATTGTATTTGCGCTGGGATAAAGAAGATGATTAGAGTCTGACCATGAGGTCGGTTCTGTTGAACACCCGTAAAGGATAAAACCTGTATCAATAAAGCGCTAAAATTGAATGTATACCCGACAATTAGGAATTTTATCGTGTTTTGAGCTATTCTAGCATCAAATAATCATTTCCAGTAACTATAAATCTATAGTATTATGTATACACTCCTACTTTTAATTCTCTTGGGAATCAGCGCGTGGTTCATTATCTCGGGCATCAAAAACAACCGTAAAAGCTTTATCTGGTTTGGATCCATTTTTTTCGTTTTAACCATCTTTTTCTTTGGATTTATGTCATTCTGGGGCGATATGTTATGGTTTAAGGAAATTGGATATCAACAGCGTTTCTGGAAAGAGATTTATATAAAAGCCATTTACATTATTATCGGTGCAATCGTTGGCGGAGTGGTCACGTTTATTTTTACATATAGCGTACCGCGTCATCAAATTCCTATCCGCGTTGTAGGAATTTTGGTCGCGGTCATATATGGAATTTCATGGGGGTATTCCAATTGGGACATCATTCTAAAATATGCAAACAAGATTCCCATGGGCATTCAAGAGCCTATATTGAACAAAGATGCTTCATTTTATCTTTTTTCCCTTCCATTACTCGAAAGAATACATGAATTTCTGATGTTTATATTCATCGTGATCATGGCTACCGTGGTTATTGCAGCACAAAACAGTGCAACCGGGAAAGCCAGCACGCGAACAGACCATTACAAAAGTAATAAATCTCTTATTGTTAGTGGATTCATTTTTATGCTCATTCTTGCATTTGGAAAATACCTGGCCCGTTTCGACCTGTTATATTCAGACTGGGGGGTAGTGAATGGCCCCGGGCGTACTGATGATATTATCCGGCTTCCCGCGTATGGCGTCAGTATTGTTATCACCATGATCCTTGCCATTGGATTTATCACCCCTTCCATACGTGAAAAAATGGCTTCTTTTATCAGCCGGTTTAATATTCAATCCAAAGATATCATCCCATATACATTAGGCGGCGTGTTGGGAGTCATATTTCTATCATGGCTGATTATTTTAAGTATTATACCAAGCCTTTACCAGGGTCTTCGGGTAGAACCGAATGAAATATCCCTCGAATCCCCGTACATTGAAAATAATATTAAATTCACCCGGTATGGATTCCAGTTAAATGATATTGAAGAAAAAGAATACCCGGTTGAAGATATATTCAATGATCGCGTTATTGATCAAAACAAAACCGTGTTCAATAACATCAGGCTCTGGGATTGGCGGGCATTAAAAGAAGTGTATAATCAATTCCAGGAGATACGCCTTTATTATGAATTTGAAGATGTGGATATTGACCGTTATACCATTAACGGGAAAACCCAACAAGTCATGGTATCGGCCAGGGAAATGGACATCACGAATCTCCCTCAAAAAAGTAAAACATACGTGAATAAAAGGTTCAAATACACCCATGGATATGGTATTACGCTTACGCAAGTCAATGAATTCACGGCCAATGGTGCACCTAACCTGCTCATTAAAGACATCCCGCCCAAAAGTGAATTTGCCGAACTGACAGTTACCCGGCCGGAAATTTATTATGGGGAACTAACAAACACACCAGTAATCGTGAATTCTGAAGAAAAAGAATTTGATTATCCCAGTGGCGAAAAAAACGTGTATACAAGATATAAAGGAACAGGAGGTGTACAAATCAAAAATTTCTGGAGGAAATTTTTATTTGGATGGAAATACGACGGGACAAAGTTTTTATTATCCGGTTACCCAACTTCTGAAAGCAGGATCATGTTTAACCGGCAAATTGAACAACGGGTCAAAAAACTCGCGCCATTTTTAAAATTTGACAAAGATCCTTATATCGTGTTGGCAGATGGCAAACTGCACTGGATCATTGACGCGTATACTGTATCAAATAAATTTCCCTATAGTGAGCCGTTTGTTTCGAGTGAAGACATTGAATATAAAGAAGGTGCTTCACAACGAGGAGTATCGAGTAACGTGGCCCCGCGTTTGAATGGAGTGAATTATCTCCGTAATTCGGTCAAAATAACTGTAGATGCATACAATGGGACAGTAAACTTTTATATCTACGAAAACGACGATCCCATCATTCAGGTATGGAACAACATATTTCCCGGGTTTTTCAAAGACAAAAAAGAAATGCCTGATGTCTTAAAAGATCATGTTCGTTACCCGATTGACAAATTACTTGTTCAGGGACAGGTATATGCAAAATACCACATGACAGACCCGGAAGTATTCTACAACCAGGAAGACTTGTGGGTGAGGGCAACTGAAAAATATTATAATCAAATACAACCTGTAGATCCTTATTATATTATATGGGAACTTCCGGATTCTAATAAATCAATCTTTACACTCATGCAGCCGTATACTCCTAAAAACCGGCAGGTCATGATTGGCTGGATTGCAGGATTAGGAGACCCTGATAATTATGGCAAATTCATTGCATTTAAATTTCCAAAAGAGAAAAGAATCCTCGGGCCGCAGCAGGTAGAAACAAAAATTGACCAGGACCCGCATTTGTCCGGGCAGCTGACTCTCTGGGATCAACGTGGCTCCAACGTGATCAGGGGAAATGTATTGGCCATACCGGTTGGGAAAACCATCATCTATGTTGAACCCATCTATCTTCAATCCGAAACAGCTGCATATCCCGAATTGCGACTGGTTGCAATCATGCATGGCGACAAATTGAGTTATGCTCCAACATTTGACGAAGCACTGAATTTGCTTCTTGAAAGATCACCCGGGGATAAAGTCCTTTCGCCAATAGAAAAACAGGAAAAACCCCGGGAAGATGTGGACAATATCATTAAAAACGCGAACAATGCATTTAATGATTACATTAAATACATGGGCAACCAGGAATTCAATAAAGCTTCCAATGCTCTTAATAACTTGAAACAATCACTTCAACAACTTGAAGAAGAGTATAAGTAGTCCTTATGTTTGTAATGAGTTTTGCAAAAGTTTCTGCCCACATTAATAAATTTGTAAGCAGAAACTAAAATTAAATTATTATTATGCAAAAACAAAATTACAAATTAGATTTTACGGGTAAAAATATTTATTCAGGTATAGATGCCCACTTAAAAAGTTGGAAAATAAGCATTATGGTTGACGGAATACTATGTAAAACTTTTTCTCAAGAACCTAAAGCGAGTGTTTTAAGAAACTATTTGGAGATTAATTATCCTGGTGGCACTTATTATGCAGCTTATGAAGCGGGTTTTTGTGGATTTTCGCCCCATAGGGATTTGATGAAATATGGAATAAATTGTATTGTGGCAAACCCAGCTGACATTCCAACAACTGATAAAGAAAAAAGACAAAAAGAAGATGCACGAGATAGTCGAAAAATTGCACGATCTTTGTACAATGATGAAATACAATCAATTTATATTCCAAGTATGGATATTGAAGGATTAAGAACCTTGGTAAGATATAGAAAGACCTTGGTCAAAGAAATAAATCGTTACAAGTACAGGGCAAAGTCGCTTCTGTATTACAATGGTTTTCGGTTGCCTATTGAATTGGAACAAGGCTCGAAACATTGGTCAAAACGCTACTCGAAATGGTTGTGTGGTTTAGAGTTTGAAACAACTTATTCAAGGAAAACGCTGGACAGTATCATAGAGACAGTTGAACATTTACGGTCAAAATTATTGGAAATAAACAAACTGTTCCGGCAATTGGAAAAACAAAGTGAATTTTCGGCACAAATACGCCTTTTAAGAACTGTACCTGGTATTGGTTTAATTACGAGCCTTACTATCATTAGTGAAATAGAAAATATTGAACGGTTTAGCAACTTGGATAAACTATGCTCTTATATTGGCCTTATCCCCAGCACTAATTCAAGTGGGGAAAATGAAAAGATTGGATCAATCACCAATCGTAGCAACAGACAATTAAGAAGTATGATAATTGAAAGTGCATGGATAGCTATACGACAAGACCCTGCACTTATGATGCGATATAGTGAGCTTCGTCAAAGATTGGAGGCCAATATTGCAATAGTCAAAATTGCAAAAAAATTACTTAGTAGGATTAAACATGTATTAAAAAATAATGAACCTTATGAAAAAGGTGTGGTCAAATAAAAATAACTATCTATATTATAAAAACGATCATCAGGTAATGGGACTGTAAACAGACACTTGCAGCTTTTTTTAAAAGACTGTTTTTTATAGTCTACAGCCCACCCTATAAAAAATTGAACAAGGAAATGTAGCTGGTTATACCAGACTATTGATAGAAGATTGTTTTTATAGTGATAGTTTATTAATAATATACCCAAAGCGACCGACGGTGAATGTTTAAACCGAAGGTAAGGAAAATTCTGTTCGGGTATTGAACCCGAACAGAATTTAACCCAAAGCTCCCTTTGGCTCATGATTACCCGAGGGTAAAATTATTTTTGCCTGAAAATGAGCTATTTATTAATGATCAAATAAAAAAAAATAAAAAAAAGTGGTCAGAAATTTGGATTACAACATAGAAGTGTCCGTCTATAAAGAAACGTGTTTGGATCATGGGATTCAATAACGTGGTTCGCCCCCCGGTATCATTTGT
>CAYPTK010000069.1:0-13172 GCA_964413555.1 uncultured Bacteroidales bacterium
AGTATCCGGAATTCAGAATAGTTTTATCGTATTTTTAATGCTCATTACAAAGTTCAAATACATAATTTGGGTTAAAACGGGTAACTATAAAAAAATCAAACTTTTAATATCATACGTTAATATTATTCTTTGCCGGGAAATTTAAATAGCCCGTGCAGTTCTGCATTCACCATATCAATCACGTAACTCATATCTTCCGGCCGTTCAATAAAGTCACAATTGTCAACATTTATGGTAAGAATTCTTCCCAGTTCGTATGTTTCAGCCCATGCTTCATATCGTTCATTCAGCCGTTTAAGGTAATCAAGGCTGATATTTGCTTCATAATTCCGTCCTCTTTTCTGAATACGTTCAACAAGTGTAGGCACCGAAGCACGTAAATAAATGATAAGGTCCGGTGGTTTAACCAGGTTACACATCAAATTAAACAAGGATAAATATGTTTCATAATCCCTGCGATTGATGAGTTTCATATCACGCAAATTGGAGGCAAAAATATAGGCATCTTCATAAATGGTACGGTCCTGTACAATCGTATGGTCTGATTTTTTTATTTCAATAACCTGGTTAAAGCGGGAACGCAGAAAATAAATCTGCAGATTAAACGCCCATCGCTGCATATCTTCATAAAAATCACGCAAATAAGGGTTTTTTTCAATGTCTTCATATTGCGCTTCCCATCCAAAATGTTTTGAAAATTTATCGGCCAGCGATGTTTTACCAGCGCCGATATTACCAGCAACAGCTATATGATTCATTATGAATAAAAATTAAAAAGTTAATAATTGACTTTATGGACAGACACTCATTAATGTAGCTGAAAGTTTATACAGTTTACACGAGTGCACGTGACCCGGAATATATTAAAACGTGTGATAAAAAAATACATGCCTTATATTTTTTAAAAGCGTTTTAGAAATATTTTACGTTGAAAACCCTTCAAAAGTTTAATGTATTTTAAATTTAAAATTATACTCATGTCCGCCAAATACTTATTCATCTACTGTTTCCTCCTTTATATCATAGACAGAAAAACTCTTTTTCTTTAGTACATACAATTTACGGTTTTCCAAAGACGCATTCATCACGTTATTCGTGTCAGGTAAAAAGATACTTTCTGTCAAGTGTTCATTGACATCAAACTTAATCAATGATTTATTCTCTTTACTAAAATATAAAATATCTTCATTCATTACCTGAAATTCACGAATATTTACAAGAGGGATCATTTGTTTATATTTGCCCAGGTGATTAAAAAGAAAAATCCCGTGATCCGGTATATTTAAATAAATAAAGTTATTCTTTTCAATGAGGTATACCGGTTTTTTTTCCCCGTTGGATATACTGTTAATGCTAATGCTTTTATGAATATTTTCGAGATCGGCATTATAATAATATAATTGTTCTTTTCGGTTGTCATATAACCAAAACCCTCCATTATTGGAAGCACAAACCAGGCCGGTGTTCAAATGCCCCAAACCATCCAGTTGAACAGGGTCACCAATCACAGAAAGCGTTTTATCTAAAAATAAAATGGTATTAAAATCTTTATAAAAAACCAATATCCGTAATGGATTTGAAACATCAACGAATGAGATTTGGCCATGCTCATTGTTGCTGTATTCCACGGGCTCCTCTTCATCCATATTGGTGAATTTTTTTAACACGTTGCCTTTGATCATATATACATTACCAAGGTGGTCAACCCTGTATTTTTCAGCCGTATCATTAATATCCTGTTTACGGCTAAGCTTAAATTGATTATTTGCTAAAACAATTACGGATATAAATAAGGCTGCAATTATGATGTAGTTTACTTTTTTCATCTGTCTATATTTTATTTTTAAATGGTCAGATAGCTTGCCCCGCTAACGGCAGGGGAGCTCGCCATGATCTTTTATTTTGAGTTTCACATCGCGATGAGCGTGTTAATAATCATCCACGAGCGTGACTAATATGTTTAGTCATGATATGTATATATTTACAAATTACGTTTAATATTGATGAGCATTTCTGCATATTTTCGCGTGTTATACAACCTGGGTATTTTATTTTGTCCTCCCAATTTGTTGTTATGTTTAAACCAGCTATAAAATGTACCTTTCGGCATGACATTCAATTTCGGGATATCCAACGTGATATTTTTATACCGTTTGGCTTCATAATCTGAATTACATGATTTTAATGCATTGTCAATCAATGACATAAAATATTCCATATTTTGAGGAGGTGTATCAAATTCAATCAACCACTCGTGCGACCCTTTTTGCTGTTCATCCATGTAAACAGGGGCCACGGTATATTCGCTTACTTCAGCATTGGTCTTCAAACAGGCAGATTTTAAAGCACGCTCGGCATTATCTATGATCAGTTCTTCACCAAATGCATTAATAAAATGTTTCGTCCGTCCCGATATAATGATCCGATGTGGATAGGTAGACGTGAACCTTATGGTATCACCAATTATATATCTCCACAAGCCTCCATTGGTTGATATAACCATGGCATAGTCTTTCCCTTTTTCTACTCCTTCAATAGTATAAGCAGCAGGTTTTTCATTATGCAGGTCTTCAAAAGGAATGAACTCGTAAAATATTCCCGAGTCAAGGATTAGTAACATATCATCTCTTTCGGGTAAATCCTGGATGGCAAAAAAACCTTCTGATGCATTATAGGTTTCGAGGTAATTCATGTGTTCAGAGGGGATGAGTTTTTTAAATTGTTTTACATAAGGAGCAAAACTCACACCTCCATGAATGAATAATTCCAGGTTTGGCCATATTTCAAGCAGGTTGTTTTTCCCGGTATAATCCAATATGTGCTTGATTAAAACCAGGTTCCATGAAGGAACACCTGCAATATTCGTAACATTCTCCCTGATCGTTGTTTTGGTGATTTTATCCAATTTCTCCTCCCACTGGTCCATCAGGGCAATTTTTTTCTGTGGTGTCTTGATCAGGCTTGTCCAAAAAGGTGCATTTTCGATTAAAATAGCAGAAAGATCACCGAACAAAGACTGATTATTTATTTGATTGATTTGATGGCTGCCCCCGAGTGTTAGTCCTTTGCCGGAAAATATTTCACTGCTTGGAAAATTATTGGTATACAATGCTAAAACATCCCTGGCTCCTCTAAAATGATTTTCCCTGAGCGATTCTTTACTTACAGGTATAAATTTACTTTTATCCGATGTTGTACCGGATGATTTTGCAAACCAACGGGTCTGGCCAGGCCAGAGAACATCTTTTTCCCCGTTTTGAATTTTATCAATATATACTTTCAGGTCTTCATATGTTTGAAGAGGAACACGATTTTGAAACTCTTCGATCGTTTTTATGTCGGAATATTTATATTTCTTCCCCCATTCTGTCAGTTTGGACTGATCTATTAATCTAAAAAACACTTCATCTTGTGCTGCAACCGGATACTTTTTAAAAATATCCATTTGCCAAATGCGTTTAAAATTAATCCAGTTTAATATCGAGGTAATAATGGGCATACTTGTCATTTAATAAATTGAATTCAAAAATAATAAATTTAAAAACAGAATACTACTTCTATGTTAATATATATCATATTTTAAACGTGAATCATGTAAAAATTTATTTTTCTACATGATAATGAACTTTATAATACAATGATATTTTTCGTAACTGCTTTATTTATTTTCGTTTATAAGAAAATCACCAGTTTGTAAGCTAAAAATAATCTCACGGCCCGGTTCATCTTCAGAAATTTACTATTTTTAAAATCAAAAAATATTACAAATTATAATAAAATACTCCATGGATAATCTCAGCATAAAAAAATGGTCTAAAGATGACCAGCCAAGAGAAAAATTATTAGAAAAAGGGGCTTCTGCCCTGAGTAATTCAGAATTGATCGCCATCCTGATCAGATCCGGGAATTATAATGAATCAGCTGTTAACTTATCCCAAAAAATATTGACATCAGCAAATAACAATTTGAACGAACTTGGTAAATTTACTGTAACGGATCTAACAAAGCTAAAAGGAATAGGCATGGCTAAGGCCATATCAATTATTGCTGCTTTAGAACTCGGGAGAAGAAGAAAAGTAGATGACATTTTAGACAAGAAAAAAATCACGGCCAGCCATGAAGTTTATGAATACTTTCAGCCTCTAATGGGAGATATTTCGCATGAAGAATTCTGGATTTTAATGCTTAACCGTGCAAACAAAATCATTGAACGTCAAAAAATCAGCCAGGGAGGTATGGCCGGAACAGTAATTGATGTAAAAATCATTTTTCGAAAAGCACTTGAAGCAAAAGCTTCATCCATTATTTTATGCCATAATCATCCTTCCGGGAATATATCCCCGAGTAAATCCGATATAGACATAACAAAAAAGCTGCACCAGGCAGGAAAGACAATGGAAATAAACATCTTAGACCATGTTATACTATCTGATCATGATTATTTTAGTTTTGCTGACAGGGGGATGATTGAATGAACCCTCGTGAAAATGCTTTATATACCCATTAGTGCCTGTCTAAAATGCCCGGCTTTTTTGTTACGCCCGATGGAAACAAACCTATATAAAGGAAGTTGATCCCGTGTATCCAGAAATCAGAATCAAATATTTTTCATAAAAAAACAAAAACATTCATTTTTCATTAAAAAAAATTTATATTTGTATATTAACGTAACGCCTAATAAGTCCCTTCATAAATATATGACTGTCAAATGAATAAAAAAGAAGCTCGAAACACTCCGCGTAATAATAATCATAAAAATAATCAAACAGTACAAGAAGTTTCTAATAATCAGATGGAAGAAAAACAGGCAGGTGATGTACAGCAAGATTTACTGGAAAACAGCTTTTTCATCACCGAGGTCATTGATATGATGGAAGAACATGTTGTTTTACAGGATCTTGACGGGAAAGTGATCAGGGCCAATAAAGCTGCTGCTGCTTCCATCGGGAAAAAACCAAAAAATATTGAAGGAGAATATTGTTATCATTTATGGAATAACAAAGACGAGAGATGTGCAAAATGTCCTGTCATTAAAAGCATAGAAACCGGGAAGATCTCTTTTGAAAAAATCACCACGGGTGATAACCGGGTATGGTTTATAAAAAGCAGGCCCGTGAAAAATGACTCCGGTATTGTTATTGGCGCTATTGAAATGACACGTGATGTCACGGAGCAGGTACAGGCTGAAGAAGCTATTAAAAAAATACGCGAACGCGATGAAGCATTCCTGAAAGCAATACCTGATGTCATGTTCATCCTGGATAAAGAAGGTAATTTTATAGATAGTGAATCGAATACTGAAAAACATTTTTTCGCACCCATTCAAAAGCTCCCCGGCAAAAACATCCGTGACGTGTTATCCCCGGAAGTATTTGAAATAACTCAACAAAACATACAAAAAGCATTATCTGAACAGAACACGCGAAATTTTCATTTTAATATTTTTTCTGATAAAGAACATAAATATTATGAAGCACGGATAGCACCTTTTGGAGAAGACAAATTATTCATGATCATCAGGAATATTACATTAAGGAAAAAAGCAGAAGATGAGGTCATAAAAAACAAGCAACGTTTCTTTGAATTTGCCGACATCATCCCACAAACAATATTTGAAACGGATAAAGATTTAAACATTGTTTATATTAATCGTTATGGCCTGGAATCTACCGGGTATACACAAGAGGACATTCAACAAACGATAAACATATCCGTACTTTTGCAGCCCGAAGATCCTCAACAACAACAAGACGGATTAATGACAAGCAAAAGCAATCATAGCATTTCACCCCATGAATATTCACTGATCCATAAAAAAGGGCATTCCATCCCGGTGCTGGTCTATTCCCGCCCGGTTGTCAACCAAAAGGGCTTTAACGGGCTCAGGGGCATTGCTGTTGACATAACAGACCGCAAAAAAATTGAATCCGAATTATTCCGGGCCAAAGAACAAGCCGAAGAATCTGACAAACTGAAATCTTCATTCCTTTCAAATATGAGCCATGAAGTCAGGACACCGCTGAATGGAATCCTCGGGTTTGCCGCGTTATTAAAAGAAAGGGAAACATCCAAAGAAGAGCGTGCAAAATTCATTGATATCATCAATGAAAGAGCAAAATATTTACTGGACATCATCAATAATATAATTGAATTATCTAAAATTGACTCGAAGCAACTCACTATTAACCAGGAAGAAATTTCATTAAAAGAGTTTTTACATGGTATGATAGAAGATTTTGAGCAAACAAAACATGAAACAGGGAAAGAACATATTAAAATCATACTGGACAGGCCAAAAATACAATTAAAAAGAAAAAATAAAATAACAAGCGACCCGTATAAGCTGAAACAGATATTTAAAAACATCATGAATAATGCATTAAAATATACCGAAAAAGGTAGTATAAACATCGGATATCAACCAAATAAAGACGGGAGTATATTATTCTACGTTAAAGACACGGGAATTGGAATCCCAAGAGATAAACAAGATATCATATTCAACCGGTTTCGCCAGGGCGAAGAAGGGTATACAAGATCCTTTGGTGGTGCAGGACTGGGACTGGCACTTGCCAGCGAGCTGGTCGGGCTGTTACATGGTGATATTTGGGTTAAATCCCGCGAAAACAAAGGAACTACATTCTATTTTATATTGAATAAAAAGTCACTTTTAAAAAAGACATCATAGAAATGAATACACGAGGAAACAAACAAAACTTGGAAGACCAGACAATACTTATCGTGGAAGATGATTTTTCAAGCTATCTTTATCTCAATACCATCTTAACAAAACACAAAGCAAATACAATCCACGCGATGAACGGGGCCAAGGCCATTGAAATTTGCAAAAATAATGAAGTAGACCTCGTGCTGATGGATATCCAGTTGCCTGAAATGGATGGGTATACTGCTACCAAAAAAATTAAACATTTTAGAAAAAACCTCCCGATTATAGCGCAGACAGCCCATGTCCTGGAAGAAGACAAAACCAAAAGCCTCAATGCCGGATGCGACGATTATATTTCTAAACCAATCAACAAAAATGAATTAATGGAAAAAGTTATAAAATATATCTGAATAATGAGTCGCTATGAATTATAACAACAGGCAAACCGGGCTTTTCGTGTCTGTTTTTAAAATCTATACCCGCTTGTTTGGCTCAACGAGTCTTTACATTTATAAAATCAATAATTTTCTGAATATCAACAGGATGAAACCAGTTGATTCCTGCATCTTTTGAAAACCACGTGAGTTGTTTCCTTGCATAGCGCCGTGTATTCCGCTTGATAAGATCAATAGCAACCGCTTTGGAATGAATCCCTTCAAAATACTCGAACAACTCTTTATAGCCTACTGTATTTAGTGCATTCAGTTTATCTTTCCTGAAAACATCATAAAATTCCCGGGCCTCTTCTACCAATCCCTGTTCAATCATTTGGTCCACTCGTGCATTAATACGTTCATAAAGAAGCCCGCGTTCCATGTTCAATCCAATTTTTATCATGTTAAACGGCCGTTTTTTTTTCTTATTAGTAAGAAAAGATGAATAGGGCTTCCCTGTCATAACAGATACTTCGAGTGCTTTCAAAAGCCTTTTGGGATTTCTTAAATCTGCCTGTTTGTAATATTCAGGATCCACCGAGCGAAGCATAAAACGTAACGACTCCACCCCTTCTGTTTCATATTTTCTGATCAATTGCTCACGCACGTCCATGTCAACACGCGGCAGTTCATCTATGCCATCGCACACTGCCTTTATATACAACCCCGAACCGCCGGTCATAATAACCCGGGAATGTTTTTGAAACAACGATTCAAGAAGGACTGACACTTCTTCTTCAAACATGCTGGCATTATAGTAATCGTATATAGACTTGCTTTGTATGAAATGATGAGGTACGCGGCGCGATTCTTCTTCACCGGGAACAGCAGTACCAATGCATAACTCACTGTATACCTGCCTTGAATCAGCTGAAATTATTTCAGTATTAAATGCTTCAGCAATTTCAATGCTCACGCTTGTTTTTCCTATAGCAGTAGGGCCGACAATAATGACCAATGTATTATTCATCCGGTAATATATCTCCCGTGTAATTATTTTTTATAATGATTTGGTCAGGTGGATCACCCCTCCGGTCTATACAAAGGGGATATTCAAGCAAAGCTTCTTCTTCATAAATATCTACAAGCTTTATAAAATAAGCTCTTTCAAGAAAAAAATCAAATTCATATAATAGCTGCTGTCCTTTTTCCCTGATATAATCTGACAGGATGGACTGATCCATCATGATTGAATTGGAGGTTCCGTCATCCGGGTCAGTCATTTCAAACAAACTAATCTCTTCAATTTTTTCCCAGTTCTCACTCGTCAGGAAAAAAGACGCCATTTGATTTTCATCATAATCCAGTTCGGACTGAATGGCCTTGTGAAAATCATAAAAATTCTGATCGTCTTTCAATTCAAAATCCCTGAAAAACTCATTAATCTCGTTGGATATCATCCTGAATTTATAGATCATAATTCTTTTCTTCGTTAAATATTTGTCAAAAATCCCATGGTGTCAATATTGTCAGCATATTCCCAGGGGTCTGGCCATTGGCTTCGCCCCGGGAGAACCGCGCCTGGATATCCCGGGTCACCCGTTACAACACATTGAATTGACTGTTCATTTTCTTTCAAATGATCTTCCAGTTCTTTTTTAGATTTATAATATTGATAAAACAGACTACCCACCGGAGATGCCACGCGTTCATCTTCTTTTAAAATTAAAAACCCATTGTCTTTATGTGGCGTCATATTCAGAAGATATATTGCCTTGTGGTATTGATAATTATTCATGTATTTATTATGATAGCTCACGTCTTTGTATTGTTCAAAAGCATCATATAACTTCGTGATATCGTACCCTTCCGGAACATAAATCTTCGTGACATTCCTGCACCCCAACCCGAAATACAACATTACATCCCGTGCCATGTTTTCAAGCTGCCCGGCATGTTCCGATCCCGTCAGGATGGCTACACTATTCCTGTTTTTCCTGATGATATTCGGGTACTTGTTGAAATAATAATTAAAATAACGGGCTGTATTGTTGCTTCCTGTCGCGATTACAGCATCAAAATCTTTCAATTGTTCTTTTTCAAAAGAAATCAAGTGTTTAAATCCCGGTTGAAGAGTAATTAATAAATCCCCTATGCATTCAGGCAATACTTCGTCTTTAGACGATAATTTACCAATAAAAGAATGACCGGATAATAACACGCACATCATGTCATGAAATCCTACCAATGGAATATTCCCTGCCATAATCACGGCGACTTTCTTCGGGGAATGTTTCTTATTTAACACGGGGTAGCTGTCCAACCATTTTGTCATGTTTTGTTCAGATACAAGATGACATGTTGCTTTGAGCGCGTGCTTAAGGTTGTCTCGTGTAAACCATGGATTCATGGTTTCAGCTTTTACAAGTATTTCTTTAAACGTGTTATATCGAGAGGCGTTCAGGACATGGCCGGTTTTTTGTTCCTCGTCACCTGTAAACTGTTTTAAAAAAGCACCCAATTCAATAAATGCATTCACACGTTCCTGTAAGCTTATATTCACCATAATTTCTTTCCCTGACATTAAAGACATACTCTTAATAATTTACCCGTTTATATTTATGTTCTGCTTATATTATATTCATGGACAAACACGATTTAGTGTCTGTATATGGCCCCCGGGGTTAATTAAATACACGTTCATTGAATAATTGTCTTCCTTTTCCAGCGAGTACCAGGGCAATGATCCCCATGACCAACCCGATGAATCCGATAACCGAACAGCCAACAATGGATAATATACCCAATACCAAAACTGCCGTGGAATATGGCACAGGTATCTTCTGGTATTCAGATAAAGTTGTATTGTTTTCTTCCATGGCTTTTGTTTTATTAAAAAATAAGATTATAAATATAATTAAAAACAATCAGCACAACTGAAAAAATAAAGAGATTATTTTAAAATTATTTCCTGTTTTTCAACCATCAACATACACGTTTTCATGTTTTATATACACGAACATCATTTTCATGTATAATCATTCATCATGATGGTGAATGATTACCGTGTTCATTGATTTGCCCTGTTCATCTTCCGTATCATGTTCAGGGCCGAACCCGCCTTAAACCATTCTATCTGGTTTTCATTGTATGTATGATCGGCTATTATTTCATCCTTTGATCCGTCTGCATGATTCAGTATAATGGTCAATGATTTTCCCGGTAAAAATTCATTTAATCCTTTAACATCAATAGCATCGTCTTCAAAGACCTTATCATAATCTGATTTATCTGAAAACGTCAGTGCCAATATTCCCTGTTTTTTCAGGTTGGTCTCATGGATCCTGGCAAATGACCTGGCTATCACCGCTCTTACTCCCATGAACCTGGGTTCCATGGCTGCATGTTCACGTGATGACCCTTCGCCATAATTTTCATCTGCAACAATCACCGAACCATGCCCTGCATTTTTATATGACCTGGCTGCCTCGGGTACTGGCATATATTCTCCTGTAAGTGCATTTTTCACGTGATTCACGCGTTCATTGAAATAATTTTCCGCGCCAATCAAAAGGTTGTTTGAAATATTTTCAAGGTGTCCCCTGTATTTTAACCAGGGGCCGGCCATGGAAATATGGTCCGTGGTACACTTTCCTTTAGCTTTAATCAACAATTTGAGGCCATCAAGGCCTTTACCATTCCATTCATCAAAAGGCTCAAGGAGCTGAATCCTTTCCGAGTCAGGGTTTACAATTACATTCACGTTTTCATCTGTTGCAGGTGCCTGATATCCTTCTGACTGAATTTCAAATCCACCTTCCGGCAGTTCTTTCCCCTCGGGCGGGTCTATTTTGACAGATTGTCCTTTTTCATTAACCAATTCATCTGTTAACGGGTTAAACAAAAGTGTGCCTGCAATGGCATATATAGTAGCCATCTCGGGAGAACCAACAAAAGCATGGGTACGTGGATTTCCATCATTTCGCTTGGCAAAATTCCGGTTAAAGGAAGTGATAATAGAATTGGGTTCTTCATTATTGACATCACGACGTTTCCATTGTCCTATGCAGGGGCCGCAGGCGTTGGCAACAACCTTAGCGCCGGCATTTTCAAACACCTGTAACAGCCCGTCTTCTTCAATTTTTTTCCGGATCATTTCCGATCCGGGTGTTATAATGTATTCCGAACGAAGCGTAAGCCCTTTTTCTTTGGCCTTTGCCATGATAGAAACAGCACGGGAAATATCTTCATATGATGAATTTGTACATGAGCCGATTAAACTGGCTGATAATTTTTCGGGATAATGATGTTCGCTGACTGCTTTTGCAAATGAAGAAACTGGCCAGGCTTTATCAGGTGTAAAAGGCCCATTGAGATAAGGCTCCAACGTGTCGAGGTCAATTTCAATTACCTGGTCAAACCATTTTTCAGGATTTTCATACACTTCAGGATCAGCTGTCAGGTCTTTTTTAATTTTACCTGCTTCATCAGCAACATCCTGCCTGTTGGTTGCCCGTAAATATTCATCCATTTTATCGTCATAACCAAATACCGATGTCGTGGCGCCTACTTCTGCCCCCATGTTACAAATAGTGGCTTTACCCGTGCACGAAATATGTTGGGCTCCTTCGCCAAAATATTCAATAATACACCCTGTCCCGCCTTTGACAGTTAATATATCAGCAATTTTTAATATAACATCTTTTGATGAAGTCCATCCTTTTAATGCTCCTTTTAAACGGACACCGATTAGTTTAGGTAATTTTAATTCCCAGGGCATACCGGCCATAACATCAACTGCATCAGCGCCCCCGACTCCAATCGCGATCATGCCCAACCCGCCAGCATTTACTGTATGCGAATCTGTACCAATCATCATTCCTCCCGGGAAAACATAATTTTCCAATAAAACCTGGTGTATGATTCCTGCACCAGGCCCCCAAAAACCAATACCATATTTTTTGGCCACGGAACTTAAAAAATCATATACTTCTTTATTCATCTCCCTGCCACATATTAAATCTTTCCCTGCTCCTTCATCAGCTATTATCAAGTGGTCACAATGGACTGTTGAAGGCACGGATGCCCGGCCTTTACCTGCCTGCATGAACTGTAAAAGCGCCATTTGTGCCGTCGCGTCCTGCATTGCAACCCGGTCAGGCTGAAAATTCATGTAATCAATTCCGCGCTTCCCCGGATCAGAAGGCATTTCGACCAGATGTGCATACAATATTTTTTCTGTCACCGTGAGTGGACGGCCGGTTAATTTAGAAGCCCGAGCTACTCTTTCTGAAAAGTCAGCATACACCTTTTCAATCATGTTTATATCAAAAGCCATATCAATAAATTAAAATAATGAATAAAACTAAATCTTTATTTTGGAATGCATAATAAATGTATTATTTTTCACCACAAATATAAATGCTTATGAATAATTAATAATAATTTATTTAATTTTTTATAGAACAATCCAATAATTACGTGTTATTTCAGTTTTAATTAATAACAACAGGTACTTACCAATAAATTAATCATAATAATGATATATTTACATTAATTTTTAGACTGGTATGTTTCATTCATAATATTATTTTTTAAATTTGCCTCTCCGTTTATGCCGGTCAAAATTTATTTCAATGGAAGAACTATTAATTGAAAAAAAATATTATCTGCCGTTCATTCATTTTAATCCTAAAACAGGAATACTTAAGATGCATGGAAAATCTATATTAGAGGACCCTGATGCTTTTTTTAATCAAATTTTTTATTGGTTACACGAATATTTTTCCACGTCCCCTCCGGAAACAATTATAGAAATCAATCTTGAATACATTAACAGCAGTTCTTCAAAGTATCTACACAAAATGCTCCAGTTGATTAATAACGAGTGCAATACAAAAAACAAATGTGTTGTACACTGGTATTATGAAGAAGATGATGAGTCAATCAAAGAACTTGGAGAGCAATTTGAATCTATTTTTGACATTCCATTTGAATTGAAGAAATTTTAAGGAGAGATGCCGGAGTGGTCGAACGGGGCGGTCTCGAAAACCGTTGTCTGCCGCGAGGCGGACCGGGGGTTCGAATCCCCCTCTCTCCGCCAAATATACAAAACCACCTCAACAAACCAA
>CAYPTK010000070.1:0-12865 GCA_964413555.1 uncultured Bacteroidales bacterium
GTTTCTTTTGGCAATGAGTGAAGCAATCACTGCAGCCCGTATGCCCCCGTCAATATTTACCACGGAAAGGTTGGGCGTGCAGGATGCCAGCATCGCGATCAAAGCTGTTTCATCGGATTTGTAACCGTATCCTACAGAGGTTGGAACACCTATCACGGGCAATGGCATGAATGATGCAACAAAAGTAGCCAGTGAAGCTTCCATTCCTGCAACTACAATCACGGCCCCTGATTTTTTTTCTATGCCTTGCCTGAGCGCATCCAACACCCTGGTGGGATGTGCAATACCACGGTCTTCAAATAATAATGGTGTTATGCCCATTACTTTTAATGTCAATTCAGCTTCTTTGGCAACCGGATGGTCTGCTGTACCACCAGATACAATCAAAACATGCTGTTTTGTCTCCGGCATCTCCCCGATCACCATAATTCGTTTCTCATGAATTACAGGATGACGGGAAGAAAAGTAATCATATAATTGATCCTGGTCTTTCGAACGAGAGATGATCACGTTCCTGCTTTTTTTAAGGGTTTTTTCAGCAATGGTTACGATTTGTTGAAATGATTTATATTCCCCATATACGATTTCGGGAATATCTGTCCTAATATCCCTGTTCAAATCCAATATCTGTTGGTCTGCTGTCTCTACAAATGATAAGGATACTAATTTCCGGGCTTCTTCCTTACTTATTTCTCCTGATCTGATTTGATCATACAGTTCTTCAAATTTCATCTGTTTATTTTTTAATTTTTAATGGTCAGACGGAGCTGATTCTTGTTTTCTGTCTCTTGATTTTTTCATCATCAATTCCATGTATGTTAAATAAATTGGTCATGCGCGTTTGGCCTGGTGGGTTCCAAATCCAGCGTGACAAAAGGCGTGATTACCTTCGCTTTTTGAATCAATTCTTTTCTTATGTTGTCCTGCACGAGTATATTAAAGCTATCCGTTTTAGAGACTTCAATACGCGAAAGTGTTTCATGATCAAGCCTGAACCGGATATCATAATCACCGGTCTTGTCAATAATAAAGCGTTCTATATCTCTAATGGCATCAAGAGTCGGTTTATTAATTTTTATATTATAATTAACACGTGTAGATAAACAACTTTCCATTTCTGCCACTTCCTTAATGGCACCATAATGCCGTGCAATTTCTTTTGCCTGCTGTTTAGATATTCCGGCTTCTGCTAAGGGAGAAATTACATTAAATTCATCCAAAGCCTTTTTCCCGGGGCGATATTTATCCAGATCATCGGTAACAGTCCCGTCAATAATTTCAAAACCTTCTTCATTTACCAGGTGAAGGATGTCTTTTTTACATATATAACACCTGTCGGGGGGATTGGCACATACATCTTCATGCGCTTCTGTATTGATTTCTTTAAAATGTTCGCTTCGTAATTGGCTGACTTGTTGATGTATTTCATTAGCATTAGCCCGGTTAAACCCATTATTTATCCAAACAGGCAAAACATTCATATTAAGTTCATTCATCAGACCCAGGATCGCTGAGCTGTCATACCCACCTGAAAAAAGCAAAATATATTTTCTATCTGGAGAAACAATTTGCTGTATTTTTTTAAAATAGTTATTCATTATTTAAAAGTAAAAACAAAGTTAATAGATAGTAGTTTGAAAGCAGTTATAATCTTCCTGTATTTTTATCGCGTGAAGATCAAACCTGTGGCTTGAATTTCTAGCCCGGTATAATTTCTTTTAATGTATTCATGTTTTGCTCAGTCAAAATTGTAGAAGAGGTATTCTCGTATATTTCATCCAGGAGATGCTGATACCGTTCTGTTATTTTAGGACGTACCATTTTCATGGTGGAATTGATCATTTGATTTTCTTCATTAAATGATTCCTTAAGAATTCTGAAATTTGAAGGAATCCATTTTGCGGGAAATTGTCCTGCATATTCTTCATCTTTCATAAATTGATAAAATGAGTTATGAATTGCTTCTAAAAGTACTTTCGAATCTTTTAGCCCGTGTTTTTGCACGTATCCTGTAACTTTTGCCTGGTCAAGTGTAACAAGGGCAGTTGTAAATTTATTATGGTCGTTATATATCATTACTTGTGATACCAGTTCCGAGCAATTCATAATAGCTTCTTCAATGCCCTCGGGCGAATATTTTTCTCCATCCCGTGATATCAATAATGCTTTCTCTCTTCCGACAACCAACAGGAAGTCGTCATCATCAATGTAACCCATATCACCGGTATGAAGCCAACCGTCTTTAATGGTATCTACGGTTGCAGTTTCATTCTTAAAATACCCTTCCATAACATTATTACCCCTTATAACAATTTCTCCTTTTTGTCCTTTCGGCAAAACCTTTCCATCCTGATCCATGATAATGCATTCGATTCCATAAATCACGTGCCCCGATGTTCCTAATTTATGTATTTTATCGGTATTGGTAGAAATAATGGGTGCGGCTTCTGTGAGCCCGTAGCCTTGGTAAACAGGGACTCCCAGGGCATAGAAAAAATGTTGTTGTTTGATATCCAATAATGCACCACCACCAATACAAAATTTTAAATTTTCCCCGAAAATTTCTCTTACCTTTTTAAAAATCAATTTGTCTGCCAGGTAATGAGGAATTCTGTAGATCAGGCGCTTATAAAAAGATGCTTTATGGAATCCATCCCTGTACATTTTATTTCCTGCCTTAATGCCCGCGTTGAAAAGCCGTTCAGCAAAACCACCTTTGGCAGCAATTCCGTCCCTGATCTTATTCATAAAGTTACCTGTTAACGCCGGGACAGTCAGCAAGAAATCTGGCTTAACCTCTTTTAAATTTACAGGGATATTTTTAAGCGTGTTCACCGGGCCGCCCCTGCCATCAACAAAATAGATGGAAAGGGCACACACGCATGATATGAATAACCCGACAGTATGGGCAAACGAGTGATCTAAAGGCAAAATGACCAGTGTTTTTAAATGCTCGGGCAATTCAAAATACTGCCAGGCATTTACACTGTTGCTGTGATAGTTTAAATGACTGAGCATGATTCCTTTTGGGTTTCCACTGGTGCCGGATGTATATGAAATGGTTACAATATCGTGTTCTCTTATGTTTGCAATGGTTTTTTCTATTTGTGGCTTATTTTCTGAAAACGATTCGGACCCTTGTTTTTTTAAATCCTTATAATGAATGATCTCAGCATCTTTGCTATTGGAGTCTATTAAGGATGAAATATCATCATAACAAAAAATTTTAAAATTCTTTTGTTTTATTTTGGAGATAACAGGAATAATATGGCCCAGTGTATTTGTTGAGACAAAAATGGCTTTTGATTCAGAATGTTCTATCCTGAAGAGAATTTCTTCAGGTAATAATTTAATAGACAACGGAACGGCAATACACCCTGTTTTTATAATGCCATATTCGCTAATAACCCAATCTGTTCGGCCTTCAGATAAAATAGCTATTTTATCCTCTTGTTGAAATTTGTAATTCAATAATCCCGATGCAATCATATCGGATGCTTCGTCAACCTGCTGATAAGTACTTGGGGTCCACCCATCTTCTGTTTTTTCACACAGGTATGTCGATTCAGGGTATTTTTCAATGGCTTGTTTCAGTAAATTAATAACTGTCCGTCTCATGATAAAGGATAATAAATTAATAATTTTAATTGCTTAAAAATAAACATTTTCTGGAAAAAATTTATGAACCAGGCCATGACAAAATTTTGTGACACGCCGGGCGATTATCGAGAACCCAATTAAATAACACGAAATCAACTTGTTATGGTTCGCAAGTTTGGTTTAATCAGAAAAAATAAAATATTAACATGTATTTTTGTATATCTTAACGGGAAATATAAAATAGAAAAAATATTAAAGAATAATAATTTAATAAAAGAATGGATCAAAGAATCCTATCAGTTGGTCATAAAGAAATTGCCGAAGAAGGACCGGGAGACATTGTGAATTGGGGGAAATATTTTTCCGGCTTAACCCCTTATCGCTAACGTCCGTCTGTAAAGCCGAGTTATTGTTTTACCCGGGTATTGAGATAGGGTTTTTCAGCAAACCCGAGATAGGTGTGGTCTCTGCTCAACCGGGGCATGAGACCCGGGATTTGGAAATAATTGCCGGGGATGAGGTTATTACTCTTTTTTCGGGGCTTCACCAGCCATCACGAACCGCAGGTCACTATATGTATATTCATCGCCCAGTTTGCTTTTGATGGGAGATAGCTGTGTTGTTTCCAGGCGCCTGGCGACTTCTTTAATGGCATAAATTTTTTCCTTGTCCACGAATTCATGTACATCCAATAATCCTTCTCCAACATAATAAGCCAGGTGGCCTTCAATGGTTGAATGAGCCAGAGAACGCTCAAGGGCAATTTCTTCTATGGTTTTGCCTTCTTTATATAAATTGAAACTGATCTCCTTGGTATTCACCTTATTCTTTGTTTCTTTCTTTTTGCTTTTTTTCTTATTTGATAAGCGTTCAACCTTTTTTTCTTCCATCATTTGATAGCGGTCATCATAAATACCTGTTTTCCGCATTGTCTCCCTGGATATTTCTGTATTATCTAATGCTGCAATAATCAATGCTTCAGCTTTGTAAATAGACTGGAGCTGGCTAAAAAATAAGCGTTCCACATCACGCAGTTCGGTAATATATTTTTTTATTCCCGAATGTTCTTTTACCTCCTTAATATGATCGAATATTCGTTTGGAAAAATCTTTCAATCGCGGCTCAAAATAATCTTTTGCCGCCCTGACTCTCTCCCGCAATTTAATCAGTTGATTGGTGTCTTTGTAACCTGCTAACTGTTGTAATTGCTTCAAAAACTTATCTGCTACTGATTTCAATGAAACAACATCCTGCTGAAGATTCACTGCCCATTGCTTATAAAGTTGTTTGGCCGAGCGTTTTTCATCTTTATTATAACTGCTCACGTGGTAATTGTATTGATTGATTAAAGCATTGAAATTAAAGGCATAAAGAGTAGTGTTTTGAATGAATTTTTTTGATTCTTCGGTATACACTTCTGTTAATGCAGACGGGTTTTTTTTATTTTGTGAAAACAGGTGGATTTCTTTGTCTGCTTCAAGATTATTGTAGGGAATAGATGCATTTAGTACTAGCCCGTCAAGGCCTGTAAGCCGTGAGAGGGCAACATATATCTGTCCGGGTGCAAAAGCCTGGGATACATCAATAATGGCCTTATCAAATGTCAATCCCTGGCTTTTATGAATGGTAACAGCCCATGCCAATTTAATCGGGTAATGCTGAAATGTACCGGTAATACTCTCGTTGATCTCGTTGGTTTCCTTGTTTAAAGAAAATTTTTTGTTTTCCCAGGTATATCGTTCAACTTCAATGGGCGGATTTCCATCATTAAAATCTACTTCAATAGCATTTTTATCCAACGCGGAAACGGTCCCTATTTTTCCATTGAAATACCGTTGTTCGCCCGAGTAATCATTTTTAATGAACATTACCTGGGCTCCTTCGCGGAGCTCAAGCGTGTATTCAACAGGGTAAAGATATTCTTTGAAATCTTTATCAACAATGGCATCAAAAAAATAGGACTTGCTTTTCAGTTTTTTTAATTCCGCGCGGTTGATGTTATCCACCTTTCTGTTGTGGGTGGTTAAATAAATGTATCCTTCATCTTTTTTCGGTTTAAATGAAGGGTTATGATGTTTGTTAAGAATTGCAATATCATCATCTTTTATACAATTTTCACGCAAATTATTTAATATTGAAATAAACGCGGGGTCTGACTGCCTGAATATTTTATCCAGCTCAATATATATTGGGGTATTATTTTTTAATACTTTGGCTTCAAAGAAATACATGGACGAGTAGAATTGGCCGAGGTATTCCTGCTCATCCCGTTTTACTACCGGGGGCAATTGAAACAGATCACCGATGAATAATACCTGTGTACCGCCAAAGGGAACCTCCCGTTTTCTTTTGATGGACCGTAAAACAGTATCAACAGCATCAAGAATATCGGCCCGAAGCATGCTTACTTCATCAATAATCAATAATTCCATCTCTTTGATCATTTGCCGTTTTTGTTTATTGATTTGCATCGAAGAGGTTAGTGTTTTGGGAGTATTGATTTGGACAGGAATATCATCTTCACGGAATGTAATATTTTCCGGGATAAATGTACCAAAAGGTAATTGAAATAACGAATGTAGGGTAACACCCCCTGCATTAATGGCTGCAATTCCCGTTGGCGCGGCAATAATAGCCTTTTTATGAGTTTGATGAATAATGTTTTTCAAAAATGTCGTCTTCCCGGTACCAGCTTTTCCTGTGAGAAAAATATTACAATTAGTCCCATTGACAAAACTGGAGGCAATCCCGGAAGGGGACCTGTTTATTTGCTTTTCCATACCTTTTATTTGTTATAACTTATTAGTATAATTCCGGAACAAATAAACAAAAAAATTATTTATAACCCAAGAAAAAAAATTATAAAGTGAATTCGAATTAAATATATTTGATCAAGGCTTACATCTACAGTAGTATGCTCGGGAGATATTTTTTTTATATATTGAAAGGGCAATGTTGTTTTACCCACTCCTTCTTTTTCCTTTTATTCCAATTAACCGGTCATCCCAATCGATTTTAGAATAAAAATCACGCTTATTAAACCATATTTTTGATTAATTTTGACGGAATTATTTTTAAAAAAACAATCCGTACAACATGAAAAACAACAAGGTAGTTTTAGCTTACAGCGGTGGATTAGACACGTCCATCATTCTTAAATGGCTTATTGAAAAAGGATACGAGGTAATTGCTTACATAGCAGACGTGGGGCAGGAGGATGATTTTGACGAAGCCAAACAGAAAGCATTGAATTTAGGGGCATCAAAAGTATATATTGAAGACCTGAAAGAAGAGTTCGTGACAGATTATATCTTCCCGGCTATAAAAGCCAATGCCATCTACGAAAACCGCTATTTATTGGGTACTTCCCTGGCTCGTCCTATCATTGCCAAAAAACAAATTGAAATCGCGGCCAAAGAAAACGCCCATTACGTATCTCATGGCGCTACAGGTAAAGGAAATGACCAAGTACGTTTTGAATTGTCGTATTATGCTTTAAACCCGGGGATAAAAGTTTTTTCTCCCTGGAAAAACCAGGAATTCCTTGATGATTTTAAAGGCCGTACTGACATGCTTAATTATGCAAAAGACAAAGGCATCCCTATCAAGGCTACACACGAAAAACCCTATAGTGAAGATGATAATCTTTTACATATCAGCCATGAAGCTGGTGTATTAGAAGACCCGTCTTACAAACCGGAAAAATCAATGCTGACCAAAATAGTTCCTCCACAGGATGCACCTGACAAGGAAACACACCTGGCCATTCATTTTAAAGACGGGATACCGGTGAAAGTTGAAAACCAGGATGACGGCACGGTAAAAGAAAAACCCCTCGAATTGTTTAATTATCTGAATAAGGTTGGGGGAGAAAACGGGATCGGCCTGCTGGATATGGTAGAAAACCGTTTTGTCGGTATTAAATCAAGAGGGGTATATGAAACACCTGCCGGCACAATCTTATACCTGGCCCATATGGATATTGAAGGCATTGCCATGGACAGGGAGGTTATGAAACTCCGCAATAAATTATCTTTAGATTTTGCAGAAATCGTGTATAATGGCTTCTGGTTTAGTCCGGAGATGGATTTCCTGGTTGCTGCTATTGATAAAAGCCAGGAATACATTGACGGCGTGGTTTATTTAACACTCTATAAAGGGAATATTTTAATTAATGGACGCGAATCCCCGACATCTTTATACAATGAAGACCTCTCGAGCATGGATATCGAAGGCGGATTTGATCAAAAAGACAGTGAAGGCTTCATTAAGATTAATGCCATCAGGCTTATGGCTCATCGGTCTATACTGGCTAAATTAAATAAATAATACTATTCAACAGAAATTAAATCATTGCAAAATAAAATATATGAACCCCTGTTTTTCACACTTTAAAAGAATAAACAGATGAACCGAGCCAGAACAAGTTTTTTGACACACGAGGGGATGATTTTTAATAATCTCATGGCAATGTGAATGTCAAAAATATAACCTCATGGCGCGAGCTATATGCCCTTTTAAAAATAAACAATAAACATATGAATAAACTTTGGGACAAAGGCACATCAATTAACGAACTCGTTGAGTCGTTTACCATTGGAAAAGACAATGAGCTTGATTTACTCCTGGCCGGGTATGACGTGTTGGGAAGCATTGCACACCTCATGATGCTTGAAAAAACAAATATCATTAGCAAAGAGGATTCACAACAACTGCTCCCTGAACTCAAAAAGATATACAGGGACATTGAACGAGGTGAATTCAAGATAGAAGATGGAGTAGAAGACGTGCATTCTCAAGTGGAACTCATGCTAACCCGTGCGCTTGGGAATCCCGGGAAAGCTATTCATACCGGCAGGTCGAGGAACGACCAGGTACTGGTTGATCTTAAGCTATTCACACGCGATATGCTCAACTCGATTGTTCAAAAAACACATCAATTATTTTCTTTGCTTATCCATCACGGCGAACAATATAAAGATTACCTGCTTCCTGGCTATACCCATTTACAGGTAGCCATGCCTTCTTCATTCGGCTTATGGTTTGGAGCCTACGCCGAAAGCCTGACAGACGACCTGCAATTGATCTATACTGCTTTCAAACAAAGTAACCATAATCCACTCGGATCAGGAGCCGGATACGGGTCTTCATTTCCATTGGACAGGAAAATGACTACAAAGCTACTGGGGTTTGAAGATCTGGACTATAATGTAATTTATGCTCAAATGGGACGTGGCAAACTTGAACGCACTGTTACATTTGCTCTTTCTTCACTGGGAAGCACATTATCTAAAATGGCCATGGATTTATGTTTATTCATGAGCCAAAATTTTGGTTTCGTGAGCTTCCCGGACGAGCTTACCACCGGGTCGTCTATTATGCCTCATAAAAAAAACCCCGATGTGTTGGAATTGGTCAGGGCAAAGAGCAACAAGTTAAAATTACTCCCCGCGCAAACCGACTTGATAACTACAAATTTACCCTCGGGATATCACAGGGACTTGCAGTTACTAAAAGAAATGTATCTCCCGGCATTTGAAGATACTGCTAACTGCTTGGATATAATGGGCTTGATGATTGAAAATATAAAGATTAAAAAAGATATTATTGATGATGAAAAGTACAAATATCTTTTCACCGTGGATGAAATCAATCATAAAGTCAGACAGGGAGTGCCATTTAGAGATGCTTATCAGGAAATTGCCCGGCAAATAGAAGACCATACTTATGAACCCGGCAAATCGATTCAGCATACACTGGAAGGAAGTATTGGCAATTTGTGCAGTAAAGAAATTGAAGCCAAATGGAACAAAACAATAAAACAATTTGATTTTGATTCGATTGAAAAAGCAATGAAAAAGCTGGTTGAGTAAAAAACAATATTCAGGTAAATTAACAAAACATGGAAGACCGTATAAAACTAAAAAATAAAAAAAAGATTGTTGTGAAAGTGGGTACTTCCAATCTCACTTTTCCCAATGGAAAATTGGATTTAAACAAGGTAGAAAAGTTGGCCAGGGTCATTTCCAATATTCACAACAGTGGAAAAAACGTGTTGTTGGTTTCTTCAGGTGCCATAGCCATTGGTTCCGGGAAACTCGGGTATTGTGAAGCACCTAAAACACTTGCAGAAAAACAGGCCGCGGCAGCCATCGGGCAGGCCGAACTCATGAAGATATACCAAAAGCTGTTTGCAGAATACAACCAAACTATTGCCCAGGTGTTAATTACCAAAGATATTATGGTAGATGAAACGAAAAATAAAAACACGAGAAATACACTGGATACATTATTGAAAATGGGTGTCATCCCGATCATTAATGAAAACGATACGGTAGCAACAGATGAAATCGAATACCTGGGATATGGCGATAATGACAGGCTTTCTGCAGATGTAGCAGCAGTTATCAAAGCCGATTTACTGATTATTTTATCTGATATCGAAGGCTTATATTCGTCTGATCCGAAGGAAGATAAAAAAGCAGAAATCATCCCGAAAGTAAAAAAGATCACACCTGATATTGAAAAGATTGCCAAAGGGCCTAATTCTTCTTTTGCCAAAGGCGGCATGGCCACTAAGATAGAAGCTATAAAACTATGTCATCAACATGGGATCGATGTTGTTATTACCAACGGCAATAAACCTCATGCTATTTTCGAAGTGCTGGAAGGTAAAGACAAAGGCACGTTGTTTGTTGCAACTTGACATTGATCTACATTTATGGACCATATTTATCTCCTTGTCATGATAAACATGCACGAATTAAAATCAATAAACAATGAATCAACAATCTGAAGAACTCAATAATATCATCAAACAATATAATGAAGCGGTTTATGATCTTTTATCTGAAAAAGGGAAAAATATTTTTTTCCCAAAAAAAGGGATTTTAGCTCAGACAGCCCAGGCAAAAGGGAAAAAAATCAACGCTACAATTGGCTCTGCTGTTGAAGCAGACGGTACGCCAACACGATTAAAAACCCTCGAAGATCTAATCAATATACCGGCTGAATACGTGTTCCCGTATGCACCAAGCCATGGCCGGCCCGATTTAAGAAAGCATTGGAAACAAGCTATTTATGATAAAAACCCTGCATTAAACAATCATTCCCTGAGTATGCCTGTAACCACTAATGCATTAACACACGCGTTGAGTATGATTGGATACCTGTTTATTGATGCAGGAGAAAAAATAATTGTATCAGATTTGTTTTGGGGAAATTATAACTTAATTTTCGCAAATGGATGCAATGCCAGCATAGATAGATATGAATTATTTGACAAAGAAGCCTTTAATATATCATCATTCAGGGAAAAAATAATGGATACTTCCGTGAGAAAAAAGATTCTTATCCTTAATTTCCCGAATAACCCAAGTGGTTATACACCAACGATTGGAGAAGTAAAACAAATTGTAAATGCTATAAAAATATCGGCAAATGCCGGGAATAAAATACTGGCTGTCATTGATGACGCTTATTTCGGATTGGTCTATGAACAAGGCATTGAAACCCAATCGGTGTTTGCTTATCTGGCAAATCTTCATGAAAATGTACTGGCAATAAAAGTTGACGGGCCAACTAAAGAAGACTATGTTTGGGGATTCAGGACAGGTTTTATTACTTATGGAATAAAAAACGGGACAGAAGAATTATACAATGCCCTCGAGTCCAAAACAGCTGGTGCTGTCAGGGGCAGTATTTCGAATGCAGCAAACCTTAGCCAGTCACTCTTGTTGAAAGCATATCAATCTGACACCTATCATGAAGAAAAAGAAGATAAATTTGAATTATTATATTCAAGATACCTGGCAGTAAAAAAAGTCGTGAATAACCCCGAGTATTCCCGGTATTTTACTCCTTTACCATTTAATTCAGGGTATTTCATGTGTGTGAAATTACAAGAAGGTATAGATGGAGAACAATTAAGAAACCTGTTACTTGAGAACTACGAAACAGGAGTTATTAATTTAAATAATGTCATCAGGATCGCGTTTTCTTCAGTTCCCGAAGAATACATTCCTGAATTATTTGAAAACATGTACAAAGCATGTAAGGAATTGGAAGGATAATTTTGTACAAGGCTGGCATATATTAGAAAGATTATATTAGTTTTTAAATACAGATAAAGCTTCGAAAAATGCATCAATATTTCTCGTAGGAGTTTCGGGAGGTACATCGCATCCTGTTGATAATACGAAATGGGGATATTGTTTCATGTCTTCCAATAATTGTAATGTTATATCTTTTACCTGTTCAGGAGTTCCACTTTTAATTATTTCGGCAGGATCAATGTTGCCCATTGCAATTATATTTTCAGGAACCTGTGGCATTATGTCTTTCATGTTCACCGCGTTCCCAAAATGCAATGCCAGGGCACCTGTAGAAACCATAGAATCTACTAATTCTGTCGTGTTTCCACAGTTGTGAAGGATCACGAGAAAATTCTCGTCCTGAACATGGTCAACTATTTCTTTAATGTAGTTTGAAGAGAACTCGTCGCACAAGAATGCCGGTAATAAACCGGATGCCGGTTCTGCAATCACGATCCCACCTGCACCAGCCTGCTTAAACCTTAACGCGTATTCTTTCAGAAAATCGGTTGCCTTGCTTAAAAGTTTATGCGAATTTTCAGGATCCATCATAATGTATGTCATCATCTCTGTAATATCGGCCAAGCGTCCGGACAAGGAATATGGGCCAATCATACCTGCAAAAACGGGCCTGTCAGTGATATTTTTAGCAGCCAAACTCGTCGCCTTTATATATTCTTTGGTCCGTGCAGTACCTACTTCAGGTACATTCAACGTATCCACGTCTGTAAGCTGTGGCAATAATCTGTCAATTATCGTTGGTACATCATTATCCTGAAATGAAACCTTTGATCCAAATGCTTCTGCTTCTACAGAAAGATCCATAACTATAACACTGCCAATGGTTGGATAATTCTCAGCCAGCGCTTTTATGCATTTGTAATGTTCCTCTCCATTGGTCACCAAATCAATTATTTTTTTCCCGGTATAGTTTAACCCGGGATATGTCATAACAGGCATCAACTCACGCTTTTCTGATTCCAGCCTGTTGTTTATCCAGTCTTTCATGTTTATCTTTCCCATCGCATTTTTAGTGTTTAAATAAAATTAATGTCGTACCTACGGTACTTTTATGAATTGTTAATATTTTATATCTACCAAAATATCGTCGCTCCGCGACTTTTCAAGTCCCGCGAGGGACGACATCATTATAGAATTTTGTTTAATCAAAA
>CAYPTK010000071.1:0-12834 GCA_964413555.1 uncultured Bacteroidales bacterium
ATGAAAAATGACATGTATACAGTTTAGGGAGGGTAATTCGAATTTAACTCTTTAGAATTCATCAATTCATACAGGTTATAACTGTATGAGATTTTTAATATGTCAGCATTTTCAATAAGATGTGCAGGGATGTTAATATAAGGGTTAACGCCGCGGCTTATTAACATCCCGTCCCAGATCAGGCGATAACAATTATCTGAAAAACCGGGGTCGGCAAATAAAAAAATGATTCTGAACAAAACAGCCAGGGCAATCAGCCGATTGAAAAAATGAGTGTGTTTTTGATATCTTATGAAATAGATCATTCCCGTGAAAAGGAAGACATATAACATCATGAGGATATAAAAATTATTTCGGCCAATGCCATACCCGATAATAAGATATGAAAGAACAGATATTGCAATAACTAAAAAAACCGTATATCGATGAAATATAATTGGTTCTTGTATAATATTTTTAAAAATTGAACCTGGTTTTTTTATCATAATTAAAATTTAATTCAACAGGATTACCAAAATTAAAATTATTTTTTGGTATTTCGCCGATAGTGCTTTAAAAATTTTAGTGCCCCTCTCTAAAGTCCGGCTTTCCCGTTACGCTCGATAGGATTTATGGTTGTTCTGCTATCGCTTCAAATATCATTAAATCGGCATGTGATTTATTTATCCTGGCGGCTATCCCCTGTATCTCCTGTATCTTCCGTTTTCATTTTATAATCATCGGATGTGTGTCTGAGAATTTGTCATGTCGCGGTTTAGCATGTATACATCATGTTGAATATGCATATATAATAATTAATGAATTGCACAATATATTCCCTGCCTTTTACTAATTTTGCCATACCGAAGGCAATCAGGTTAAATCTGTATATTTATGCTTCGCATCAAATCTAATTTATTCAAAATCAACAAAAAAATGATATTATTTTTTCAATCGCCACGAAACACCTTATTTGTCGTACAAATTAGCGAAAGTCTTAATAATGAAGCCATGAACAAATTAAAATGGTTGTTTGATCAAGCCGAGCCATTGCAACAAGAAGTTGCAGAAGGTGTTTTTATTGGCCCCAGGAAAGAAATGATAACACCGTGGAGTACTAACGCTGTAGAAATTACACAAAACATGGGAATAAAGGGGGTTGTGAGAATAGAAAAATTTTGGAAGAGCACCAGTGATAATCCTGTTTATGATCCCATGCTACAAGCTGTTTACAACAATATTGACCAATCCATTTTTACACTTGACAAGAGCCCGGACCCGGTTGTATATATTGATGATATAGCTGCTTATAATCAGCGTGAAGGATTGGCACTCAGCCCTGAAGAAATTTCATATCTTGAAACATTGCGTCAAAAAATTGGCAGAAAACTCACTGACAGCGAGATTTTTGGGTTTTCACAGGTCAATTCCGAACATTGCCGGCATAAAATTTTTAATGGCATTTTTGTTATAGACGGGGTGGAACAGGAGCATACATTATTTCATATGATAAAGCAGACAACAGCAACGCATCGTAACCGGGTTGTTTCTGCTTATAAAGATAATTGTGCATTTTTGCAGGGCCCTGTAGCCTGGCAATTTGCTCCCGATCGGCAGGATATTCCCGGGTATTTTGACATTGATGAATTTGAATCGGTTATTTCGCTGAAAGCCGAGACTCATAATTTCCCTACCACTGTAGAGCCATTCAATGGTGCAGCTACAGGGACGGGAGGGGAGATACGCGACCGGATTGCCGGGGGCAAAGCTGCTTTTCCTGTTGCCGGCACGGCAGTTTATATGACATCGTATACCCGGTTGAAAAAGGAACGTTCATGGGAGCAAAAGACATCTCCCCGGAAATGGCTCTATAAATCACCAGAAGAAATCCTGATCAAAGCATCGAACGGGGCCAGTGACTTTGGAAATAAGTTCGGCCAACCATTGATTTGTGGAAGTGTTTTAACCTTTGAACATGATGAAAATGACATAATGTATGGATACGACAAGGTTATTATGCTTGCCGGTGGTATTGGATATGGTAAAAAGAAAGACAGCATGAAAGATATACCGGCAAAAGACAATGTATTGGTTTTGTTAGGGGGGGATAATTACAGGATCGGGATGGGGGGCGGTGCCGTATCATCCGTTTCTACCGGAGAATATGGAAATGCCATTGAATTAAATGCTGTACAACGTTCTAATCCTGAAATGCAAAAACGGGTTTACAATGCAATCAGGGCATTAGGAGAAACAAAAAATAACCCCGTGATCTCTATTCACGACCATGGAGCAGGTGGGCACCTGAATTGCTATTCTGAATTGGTCGAAGACACCGGGGGGGAAATCAATATTGAAAAACTTCCTGTTGGAGACCCCACCCTTTCTGCCAAGGAAATTATTGGGAATGAATCACAAGAACGCGTGGGCCTTGTTGTAGAAAAAAAAGATGTACAAACCATTCAACAAATTGCAGAAAGAGAAAGAGCCCCGTTCTATGTCATAGGAAAAATCACGGGAGACAATCATTTTTCTTTTATCAATAAACAAAATGAAGAAAAACCAATTGACCTTGATCTGGAAGATTTGTTTGGAAATCCGCCCAAAACCATTTTAAAAGATGAAACGATCAGCAACACGTTCGAGCGTTCAACACATGATCCAACACGGTTAAATGATTATATAAAAGAATTACTACGCTTAGAATCAGTAGCATGTAAAGACTATTTAACCAATAAAGTAGACCGTTCGGTAAGCGGGAGAATAGCTTTACAGCAAACCACGGGTGAAATCCAATTGCCGCTCAATAACCTTGGTGTTATTGCACTTGATTATAATGGAATAAAAGGGGCAGCAACTGCTATTGGCCATGCTCCCGTGACTGGCCTTTTGAATGCAGCTGACGGCAGCATTTTATCTATTGCAGAAGCGTTGACAAATATCATATGGGTGCCTTTGCAAGGCCATATACAGGGAGTGTCATTGAGTGCCAATTGGATGTGGCCCTGTAAAAACAAAGGAGAAGATGCACGTTTGTTCAAGGCTGTTAAAGCTGCATCTGAATTTGCCACGGCCCTGGGAATTAATATTCCAACAGGTAAGGATTCTTTATCAATGACCCAGAAATATCCTGACGGTACCGTTGTCAGAGCACCGGGAACCGTCATTATCTCTGCAGCAGCAGAAGTAAAAGATATAAGAAAGATCGTTGGGCCGGTTATCGTGAGAGAACCAGGTACCGAATTGTTATATATCAATATGTCGTCTGACGGGTTTAAGACCGGTGGAAGTGCTTTCAATCAGATCACCGGGAAAATTGGCAATGAACACCCAACTGTTAAAGATCCGGGGTATTTTTTAAACGTGTTTAACCGGATTCAGGAACTTATTGAAGATCAGAAAATATGCTCGGGACATGACATTTCTTCAGGAGGGATGATCACTGCCCTCCTGGAAATGAACTTTCCAAATAATACAGGTGGAATCCGGGTTGATTTATCCGGGATACAGGAACATGATGTGATTAGCATTTTAATGAGCGAGAACCCCGGGCTGATAATTCAAACCAATAAAGCAGACCGGGTTAAAGATCATTTGTCTGGAAAGGGTATTGAGGCCATTAAAATAGGGGAACCTATTGAGTCAAGAAATATTCAAATAAAACAACATGATACACTGATTACTTCTCTTCCTATTGATGAATTAAGAGATACATGGTATGAAACATCTTATCTTTTAGACAAAAAACAGAGTGGAGAACAACTGGCATTGCAACGGTTCAGAAATTATAAAAAACAGCCTTTATCCTTCGTGTTTCCTTCTCATTTTGATGGGAAACGAGTGTCATATAACATTCAGAAACAACACGGGCGTTCTGGTATTCAGGCAGCCATTATACGAGAGAAGGGAGTGAATGGTGACCGTGAGATGGCATATTCAATGTACCTGGCCGGGATGGACGTAAAAGATGTGCACATGACCGACCTGGTAAGTGGAAGGGAAACACTGGAAGACGTGAATATGATTGTTTTTGTCGGCGGATTTTCCAATTCAGATGTATTGGGCTCAGCAAAAGGTTGGGCAGGCGCTTTTCTTTATAATCCCGAGGCCAAAAAAGCACTTGATCAATTTTACAAGCGCACGGATACCTTAAGCCTGGGGATATGCAACGGTTGCCAATTAATGATTCATCTTGGCCTTATTACTCCCGGGCACGATTTGCAACCAGCCATGCATTTTAATGATACCGGAAAATTCGAATCTTCATTCCTTAACGTGGACATAATGGATAACAATAGCGTGATGTTAAAAACCCTAGCGGGAAGCAGGTTAGGTATTTGGATAGCACATGGAGAAGGAAAATTTAAAATCCCGTATGATGAACATCAATATAACATACCTGTAAAATACAGTTATGCCGAATTACCAGGCAATCCGAATGGATCTGACCTTAATATTGCTGGTTTATGCTCACCCGATGGGCGGCATCTTGCCATGATGCCTCACCTTGAGCGATCTGTATTGCCTTGGCAATGGGCATATTATCCATCAGAAAGGAAAGCTGGTGATGAAGTGTCACCCTGGATCGAAGCATTTGTGAATGCAAAACATTGGATAGAAAAGGCAAAGAAAGAATGACAGCCTGATGAAATTGTTTGCATCGGGCATAGTTTCAGAACACGTCACAGCATGCCGGGTGTTGTTGTTAAAAATACTGTCCAAGCCCAATAACAATCCCGTTATCCGATACATCAAACATATTGAATCCATAGTCAATTCGCAAAATAGCATTATAAAATTTTTTATGGATAAAGCGCAGTCCTATTCCTGAATAGGATCGGATTATGTCTGAATCAATAAAGTCATTAACCCCCCCGCCTGGTTTTCTCCACGACCCCGAGTCGGTAAATAAAATTCCCTGGATTCCCCCCAAAGGAATTTCATATAAAGTATGACGATATTCGAGGTTTAAAAAAACAGTACCCGTGCCCCTGTCTACTTTATTGCCAATGCCCCTGATGTTTACATGATTGTCTAATACAAACGGGGCAAACGGGTTGTTGTTATTTGTAGATAATCCCAGTTTCAACCGGCCGGCAATGTTTATTTTAGACGACAATAAATGGAAACATTTAAATTCATTGAATGCTATCAGGAATAATGGATCATATCCAATTGTTTTGACGCTCGTGAAATTAAACGCGTTAGCCCATCCTTGTTGATAAAAGTAGTGGTATGAAATATGTTCAATCTTATGCAATATTTTTCCAAGTACTTTGTTTTTTGCCGCTTTATCAGGCCCCGGTAAGTTTGCCTGTTGGTTGATTTTTGTATATGTCTCTGTAAAATAAGAGCTTCCAAGTTCAATGTAATGATGAAGTCCGAATTCATATATAGCAGATAAATCGATGGCATTATTATCATAATAGTAATCTACTGCCTCTCCCTGTATATATAAAGGCTCATTTGTTGACCATTTTTTTAGGTTCCCTGCCATCCCCCAGTTACTGTTTCCAAAATAAGGGATCAAAAAATGTATAAAAAAGGAATGCCTGTCATAATATTGATAAATCCCTGAAATTTTTCGGCCTTTCCCGCCTATATTATATTCCTCAGCCCCAATAACAACCCACTGGTTTTTAGACGATAAGCCAAAGTTAAAAACAGGAAGGAAGGTGTTAATTTCTTCACATGTGTAAATTAATTTGATTTGGCCGTTCATGTTTATAATATCAAATTCAACCTTTGCAATTGGAATTAACGAGCTGATTTTTTTGCTGTTTTGAATAATCAATATTGAATCTGCCTCCATCCCGGGTTCGAGGCCTATATAACGTTTGACATAATCCACGCGCGTTTTATCCAACCCCTTTATGATGATCGTATCTATTGATAATTGGTGTTGTTTCTTTGCCTTGATAGATTGCCCCGAAATGAGCAGTAACAGGATTAGTACTATCGTGCATGGATATTTCATCTGTTTGTATTTTGACTTTTTTATCGCGATAAGCGTATTAATAATTATCTTGGTGTGTGACGAATATTTTTAGTCATGGTTCGGTTCATCCGTTATTTTTTAAAAACATTAATTTAGTAATCTGAAACCCAGGTTAAAAGAATGTCCTGCTCCCTGGCCTTCACTGCCATTCCAAAAATCAGCATAGAGTAATTCCAATTCCAATGTCCCGGGAATAAGTTGATATTTAGCACCAATGCCGGATTGGATAAAATATGAATAAAAAAGTGCAAATGACTGTTCTTCCGGGCTGTAATGGGATGGCCAATATTCTGTCATAGCATAAATGGTAATCCTGTTATTATAAAAATAATTAACAAATCCGCTTACAGGTGTTTCAATCGCATTGTTTGTTCTATAGGAATTTCTGACAAAAGAAACCCAGGGGGCAAATTGAAAAAATAATTGAAAATCATCATTAAGTTGTTGGTCATAAAAGAATTGGGTGAGCCATAACACGCGGTCATGCTCAAGAAAAGGCTTGTTGGAATTCGTGCTTTCAAGGTCTTTGTCTAAAGGGAATAATAATGTAGACTGGATTGAAAAACCAGCCCATTGCCTGAAAGGAGCTATTTTGATTTTCGGGCCTAAACCGGTGATTGCTGTCCTGGAGTACGGGTCGTTGTGAAACCGTAAAACCTGGAAAGGTGAATCAGACACGTCATTGCTGAACCTGACGGATTTGAACCATAAATCAAAACCAATGTTGAGGATTGGTGACAGGCCATAAAGAAATTGGTTGATTGAAGTAAAATATGTTTTACGGGCAATACTACCGGGATTATCGGGGGCTTTTATTTTGACAATAGAACCCTTGGATGTGAATCGCGATGTCTGGGTGTATACATTATTAAAATGTTTGAATTCTATTTGTTGTTTATCCAGCAATGCTGAAGGGGTATATAATTGCAGGTTTGGACTTCCGTCATTGTCATTGCTTTCCTGGTTATATGCTGGTTGATTCAATATAACAGCAAAGAGAATACATGTATAAAGATATTTTTTCATAATGTAATATAAAAGAGGGTTAGTTGGTATAAATGAGCAATTTTTGGGCAAGCGTAACGAAGCCTGCCCCGTAAGGAAGAATGACTGTACCGGGGTTAGCGGACATTATGGACAAACACTAATTATTTAGAACGATTTCGGAAAAAAACGGACTACCACGAAATGTTTATCGTGAAAAGTTGGACAAAGTGGCAGTCCTGCTTTATATTACACTAATTTGGTGTCTAATACAGTTTCATTCATCATATTATCATAGATTGGGCAGCGTTCTTCGATTTCTTCGAGGAATTGTTGTTTTTCATCATTGCTCATATCAGCATCTATGGTAATATGGCTTATGATTTTAGAAAACCCTGCTCTCCCGTCTTTTGTCTTTCCAAGTAAAAAGTCCTTGTCAATTTCTCCTTCTATTTTAGCGTTGATACCACGCAATGGAAATTGTTTTTGATTCGCTATAATCCTGCCAATCGCGCAAAAACAGCCTGCAAGAGAACTTAAAAAAAGCTCTAATGGATTGGGGCCTAAATTTTCACCACCACCACTTCGTGGTTGGTCAATAATAAAATTACGCGAACATGAAACCTCGGTTTTAAAATTGTGGCTCATATTAGCTTCTAAGGAAATGGTTGATTTTGGCATAATGATACTTTTTGTTTATGATTTATTTGTTAAAATATTTATTTACAGCCATTTACGAGGCATGAAAATTATGATCAGAAATCAAAAATTATGTATCAAATTTTATGCCAGGGTTACTCATTTTAAGTACCTGTTTATTCCATGAAATGCCATCCAGCATATAACTGCACAACAGATGAAGTATGTTTATTCATAGAATCTTCATATACATTAGAAAGGCCTGTTGCATAACGCAACCCGATATTTAAACCCATGTCAAGATTGTAATTCAGGTCAAGGAGTAATCCACCTTCAGCATTGTTAAGTCCTGTTGTTGAAGTTGTTGTAGATGAAGTTTCGGTGTTGTCAGTAATCGTTTCGGATTTATTACTTGCACTTGCCAAATACCCGAAAAATGGCCCTGCACCAATAGAAAAATTTTCCGCGGCCCAAAATTTTAACATAACAGGTAATTTAATATAATGTAACGTTGTTGTTGACGTAACTTTCGTGTTTATTAAATCCATACCTTTTGTAGTGGTAATTACTTTTACCCCTTCCATCGAATAGATTAATTCAGATGCAATAAACGCTTTATCTGAAAGATTTAACCATAAATACATACCGCCATGAGGCAAAATCAATGATTTTGTTTCTATACTCGTGCCAAAACCGCCAAACATTGCAGAAGCATTTCCCATGTTGGTTAGCCTGGCGATATTCAGGCCTCCCTTTGCTCCAATACTAAGGCTGCTTTGACTTTTCGATTGTATACCCATTGCTAAGGATATTACAAGAATTAAGGCAATTTTTTTCATGTTATCGTGTTTTAATATTTTAAAAAATTATTAAGCTAACAAATATAAAATTTGCTTTTTCCTTTGCCTTCTTCTTTTCTTTTATAATAATCGTAAAGGGTAATTTGTGATCTTATATTTTCTTTTTTGCCGTCAATTTTATATTGGTTCTTTTGTTGTTCGTCAATCACCCTGGCTTTTACATTATCATTAAGTTGAATTGCCAGGAATTCTTTAATTTCATTTTGCAAATCAGGGTCGAACACCGGTGTTGAAACTTCTACCCTGTAGTCTAAATTCCTGGGCATGATGTCTGCTGAAGAAAGATAATACTGTTCATCATTGTTATTACAAAAGACAAAGATACGGGCATGTTCAAGGAATTTATCTACAATGCTCACGGCTTTTATATTTTCACTCATGCCGGGAACACCCGGGATTAAAGAACAAATACCGCGGACAATTAAAAAGATTTTCACGCCGGCTTCATTTGCCTGGTATAATTTATTAATTATTTCTTTATCAACAAGACTGTTTAGTTTAAGAATGATAAAAGCTGGTTTGTTTGTTAATGCATTTACAATTTCGTTATCTATCAGTTTCATAATCCGCCGCCGCTGGTTTAGCGGGGAGACCAAAAGATGTTTAAAGGCATAATTTTGATACGTGTTCTCAAAATAATCAAAAACACGGTCAATCTCTCGTGTAATACGCCGGTCTGTTGTAAAAAGTATAAAATCCGAATAAACTTTGGCCGTGCCTTCATGAAAATTACCAGTTCCTACACCACCATATTGTTTATATTCATTGTCAATTTTTTTTGTAATGAGAATAAGCTTTGAATGTACTTTTAAACCGTCAATGCCAAAAAGTACTTTTGCTCCTGCATCTTGTAATTTTTTAGACCAATGTATGTTCGAACCTTCATCAAACCGCGCGCGAAGCTCAATATTCACGGTGACTTTTTTGTTATTTTTAGCAGCATTTATCAATGCATTAATAACTTTTGAATGTTTAGCTGTTCTATAAATGGTGGTTTTGATGGATACAACATCAGGATCAATAGCTGCTTCTCTTAACAGGTAGATATATTGTCCAAAGCTGTAATACGGGTAATGCAGCAATATATCTTTTTTTTCAATGACATTCAGGAGGCTTGATTGCCCTTTAAATGATTTATGCGTGAGCGGGGTTATTTTTTCATGTTCTAAATCAGGCCTTCCCATATTCGGGAAATCCATGAAATCACTGAAATTATGATACCTGCCACCAGGAATTAAATTGTCATATTTAGTGAATTGCATTTTGTCCGTTATGTATTCAAAAAGATCATCAGGCATCCTGTTGTCATAAATAAACCTTGTTGGCTGGCCTTTTTCACGTCCTGCAATTCCTTTGGATATTTTTTCTAAAAAACTTTTTGACAGGTCATTATCAATATCCAGTTCAGCATCCCTGGTTAATTTTATGGTATACGCTTCAAACTGGTCGAAATCGAACATGGAAAAAATGTCGCGTAAACAATATCTTATCACATCATCAAGTAGTATTATGAACTTCTTGTTTTTTTCCGGAGGAAGAATAACAAAACGAGACAATGCTTTACGGGGCACTTCAATCAAAGCATATTGGACATCACCCGTTTTCGTATTGATTAATTTTGTTGCAAGATAGATGGTTTTATCTTTTAAGATTGGTGGAGGTGTATTATTTAAAAGAATGGTGGACAATGTCGGCATCACGTTATCATTGAAATATTCTTTTACAAACTCTCCTTTTTGTCCATCCAGATTCTCTTCATTCAATATATAAATATATTCCCTTTCCAACTCCTGTAATATTTTGGCATAGGTTTCTCCAAATTCTTCCTGTAAATCCATAACGGTCTCATGTATTTGCTTGAGTATTTTGGCGGGTTTATCGCCCGTGGTTTTAACCGGTTGCACGTGCAGGTCAATCATCCTTTTAATGGTTGCAACACGGACTTTAAAAAATTCATCAAGGTTATTAGAGAAAATGCCTAAAAAACGGACCCGTTCAATAAGCGGTACATTCGGATCCTCTGCCTCTTGCAATACCCTGTGATTAAATGAAAGCCAACTAATTTCTCTATTTATGATCTCATTGCTTGACATAAATTAAGTTATTTATAATTCAATTCGTTTTCACGAATTTATTGAACCTTATTATAGTTAATCAGATTTTTGTGGATGGTAAAAAGAAAATGATATAACCTTTTCTTTTGATATTTCAGTCCATTTATTTATATCAAAAACTATGCTAACAATTCCTGATGTTGGAATTTTATCAATGGTTTTTTTCAAAAAATAATTAGCAAGGTTTGTGAATTCAGGATTATGCCCCACGATGAATAACGAGTTGATTTGATCATCTGATTTGGAAATAAAATTTAAAATCACTTCTTCATGATGATTATAAAGTATTTTGTTCAAATCTACTTTGTCCATCGAGTAATTGAGCATGCGTGCAAATATTGTAGCTGTATGGATAGCCCGGTTGGCCGGGCTTGAAATGATTAAGTCAGGCTTGATTTTTCCTTTTATTTTTTCAGCCATCAGGTACGTGTTCCCAATGCCTTTATTTTTTAAAGGACGGTCAATATCAAGCACGTTTTCATATTTCCATGATGATTTTCCATGGCGGGCAATATGTAGTGTTTTATTTCCCATGACATTATAAAGGTAAAATAAATAAATCAATTTACAAAATCGTACTTGCCAATTCGGCAAGCAGGCTTCGTTCACCTTTTACTAAATTAATGTGTGCAAACAGGTTTTGGCCTTTCATTTTTTCTGTTAAATATGACAACCCGTTGGATTGTGAATCAAGATAAGGTGAGTCAATCTGTTCGATATCACCTGTAAACACCATTTTTGTTCCTTCTCCAGCTCTTGTTATTATGGTTTTGATTTCGTGGGGGGTTAAGTTTTGAGCTTCATCAACAATAAAAAATATATTCGATAAACTCCGGCCCCTGATATATGCAAGTGGAGATATGACAAGTTTTTCATTTTTTTGCATTTCTTCAATCTCCATAAATTCTTTGCTTTGAGGTTTGAATTTATTTTTGATCACGGCCAGGTTATCATACAGAGGCTGCATATAAGGCCCGATTTTTTCCAGGGCGTCCCCGGGTAAGAAACCCAAGTCTCTGTTTGCCAACGGTACAACAGGCCTTGCAAGGTAAATCTGATTGTATGTTTTGCTTTGATGGAGCGCCGCAGTCAGCGCGATCAATGTTTTACCGGTACCGGCCCGTCCGCTCAATGCAACCAGGTTGATATCCGGCCTGAGTAAAGCATCCAGCGAAAATGTTTGTTCTGCATTACGGGGTTCTATGCCCATCATCTTTTTCTTTGACACCCTTGTTAATGTCTCGTTTTCAGGGTCATAATGCGCTAAAGCGCTTGCTTTTGAACTTTTAAGAATAAAATATTGATGGGGTACCGGTGTATCTTTAAATTTGAATTCAGACACGGAAACCCCTTCATCCTGGTTATACAAGTGCTGAATAAGGTCATCATTCACATTTTCCAGCGTGATGATGTTTTTAAATAATTCTTCGATATTCCTGACTTTATCACTCTCGTAATCTTGTGCCATGATGCCAATGGATTTGGCTTTCATTCGAAGATTAATATCCTTCGATATTAATGCAACCTTATTCCCGTTTTGTTTCTTGTGAATATATTCTGCAATGGCTAATACCCGGTGGTCAGGAGTGTTTTCAGGAAAAGAAAGTTTCATTTGCTCATCCATTGGTTTGGCCGTTTCAATGCTAAGCCGCCCCTTCCCTTTTCCCAATGAAACTCCCCCGTGAAATAAAGAATCCCCGGAAAGCTTATCCAATTCACGTGTGAATTCACGTGCATTAAAATTTATCTGGTTATTTCCTTTTTTAAATTTGTCTAATTCCTCGAGAGCTACAATCGGAATGATTACATCATGCTCTTCAAAGTTAAAAATACTCCTGTAATCATGCAATAATACATTGGTATCTACAACAAATATTTTTTTCTCTTTTTTTCCCATGAATTGTGTTTTAAGTATTTTTGATTAATGATGAATAAAAATGTAGATGAACTTTCAAAAAAGGTAAATATAAAATTTTTTCTGCATTTCCTACTATTACAGGAGTAATTTTTGTTTTAAATTTTTGTAAATAAAAAATTATTTTTAAAGAAATATCACGAAATGTTTTTTTAAAAAATATCTGCCAGTACAATAATTATCTGAAAGCCAAACAATAAAGTGCATTTATCGCGTGTTAAAGCCCCTGAAATTTATTATTCGCTAAAAAGATTAATAATCTTGATTATCTTAGAGAGATTTTAAAATATATTAATTAGTGTCCGTCTATAAAGTCCGACTTCTTCGTTATGCTCGATGGAAAAA
>CAYPTK010000072.1:0-12784 GCA_964413555.1 uncultured Bacteroidales bacterium
TGTTTTTCCATCGAGCATAACGAAGAAGTCGGACTTTATAGACGGACACTAATTATACAACCTTTTACACTTCTATAGTTCTAATTTCTAAACAAACAAATCACTACTTATCTCACGTGCTTAACGTCTTACAACATCTTCTTCCTCACCCACTGGTCCACTCCGCTAATCTTCCCGGATTTAATAAATAATATTAACACCACGGGTATCAAAGCTTCATTTAAATCCTGGGGGATGTGTCCCCAAAAAACAAGCATAAAAAATGCTAAAACAAAGGTGATCATGAAATAAAGCCTTATTCCCCAATATTTATCTGCTTTTCCTATGTAAAAAGCCAGGATAAAATGTATGGGGATGGCCCAAAGCAAATTAAAATTATAGCGCGTTGTTGAATGGTCAGTTGCAAACCATAGCAAAAATATAATGATGCCTGTTACCCCGGCTACAAAAAACAATGTTTTATCATAAATCAATGAAAACCGGTTGCTCATTAAGCTTAAAAGCCCAATTAAAAAAACCACCCATAAAACAATGGTGGGAGTAATGATGGTGGGTGGTGCAGATTGTTCTTTTCCTTTAAAAATGACCTGTGTCTCTTGTATCAGCCTCCGTCCGTCTTCAATTTGGGCCCCGGAAAAGGCTTCTTTCATCCAGTCAGGCAAAAACATGTATTCCCTGGGTTCCGCGATTTTGTCTGCAGGCAAGCCCAATGCCAGGTCAATTCCAAACTTATTCCACTTCATATTTTTCAAATAGAAATCAATCAAATCCCTGAAACTTCTCTCTACTGTCATGTTTGTGGTATCGAAATAAATCCTGGGCTTTATATTGTCTGTTACCAAATCCCTGATTCTTGTGGCACAGTTGTCGTAAAAAAAATCATACTTGTAAAATCGGTTTTCGGGTAACATGTTCCATTCAAGAAATTCCACTACCCGTTTTTTCTCTTCATAAGCCAGGTTCAGCACCTGCTCGAGAACAGACCTGTTGGAATATATATATTCGGGTAAAAAATGCCCAAACCGGTCTCTTGTCAGCATGTATTTCAATTTCCCCCTTGCAAACTTGATATAAAAATGAGATGTATTAAAATCAAACGTGACATATTTTTACTCCCAGTCAATCCCGCTCACCGGATCATTAACCCGTACTGAAATATGACCAAACACCGAATATAATTCCGTGCCGGGGTCTGCTGTAAGCAGGCTTATTTCTGCCCGTTCGGAAATATCATATGCAAACCCGTGAATGGCTCTTAAAAGCAATAGACAAACAAAAAATTGTTTCATTTTAAATAGAATTATTAATATTATTTGCCAAACTTAAAAAAAATATTTCAAAAATATTTTTGATATCATACGCTATTCAAAAATGTTCAATTAAATTTGGCACATAATATGCAAAATAAAAAATATGGTACTCACTCCCCAAAATAAAAAACCTACAGTATTGATCAAGCCCAAAAAATCCCTGGGCCAGCATTTCCTGATAGACAAAAACATTTCACAAAAAATAGTTAACAGTCTCGAGGCCAAAAATTTGTCTAAAATTCTGGAAATCGGATCAGGCACGGGTATGCTTTCCCAATATTTGTTAAAACGATTTGAGCATAACCTGTATTTAATTGAACTCGATAAGGAGTCCATCAGTTATTTGCAGTCATGTTTTCCTGATCATGTCAGCAATATCATTCATGACGATTTTTTAAAATTTGATCTCCATACTTTTTTTAATGAACCACTTGGCATCATTGGCAGTTTTCCTTATAACATTTCCAGTCAGATTTTTTTCAAAATATATGACTGCCGGGATACAGTACATGAAGTGGTTGGGATGATACAAAAGGAAGTGGCAGAACGAATCAAGGCCCCGCCAGGGTGCAAAGAATACGGCATACTTAGTGTTTTACTCCAGGCATTTTATGATATTGAATATTTATTTACCGTGAGTAAACATGTTTTCGTGCCTCCTCCAAAAGTTCAATCAGGAGTAATACGTTTAAAAAGGAATGGAAAAAAAGAACTCGAATGCAATGAAAACTTGTTTCTTAAATTGGTAAAAACATCATTTAATCAACGAAGAAAAACAATACGAAACTCGATAAAACAGTTTTTAGTAAATTTGAATGATGAACACGAGTTGCTTTCAAAACGGCCTGAACAACTTAGTGTCAATGATTTTATAGAATTAACCGAATTTATAGAATACTACAATAAATCCTGAATATCATGCAATTTGAACTTAGTCGCGAATATATAGATAAACTCATCCATCTGATTGAAAACAAAGAAGATGTTGCCGTGAAAAATTTACTGGATGAGTTACATCCGGCTGATATTGCAGAAATTTACAGGGCGTTAAACCTTGAAGAAGCTCGTTTTCTTCACCTGTTGCTCGATCAGGAAAAAGCTTCTGATGTATTGATTGAACTGGAAGAGAATGAACGAAAAAGCTTTTTAAAAGTTCTCCCCGGTGAAACCATCGCGCGGCAGTACATCGAGCACATGGACTCTGATGATGCAGCCGACCTGATCGGTGAGTTGTCAGAAGACAAGAAAGAAGAGGTTCTGTTAAATATTGAAGATGTTGAAAAAGCCGGGTATATCCTCGACCTGTTAGGCTACGAAGAAGACACTGCAGGCGGACTGATGGCCAAAGAATTAATCATGGTCAATGAAAACTGGACCATTGGGACATGCCTGAACGAACTGAGAAAACAAGCTGAAAATGTTGATGACATCTACTACGTGTATGTCGTTGACAACAAAAAAATTTTAAAGGGTACGTTATCACTTAAAAAAATGCTTCTGCATTCAGATGATACGATCATCAAAGAAATATATGATGTTGACGTGGTTTCTGTTAAAGGCAACACCGAATCAGAAGAGGTAGTGAACATCATGCGAAAATACGATCTCGTGGCCCTCCCCGTGGTTGATTCTATTGGCAGACTCCTGGGAAGAATCACCATTGATGATGTAGTTGATGTTATCAGGGAAGAAGCTGAAAAAGATTACCAGATGGTATCCGGGATTACCCCGGAAATAGGCAAATCAGGTAATTTATTTAACATGACCAGGGCACGGCTCCCCTGGCTCGTGATCGGATTGATTGGTGGAATATTCGGGGCACAGGTTATCGGATTATTTGAAGGAGATATCAAGCTGTATCCGGAGATGGCCTTTTATATCCCGCTAATTGGAGCAATGGGTGGAAACGTGGGGGTGCAATCATCATCAATTATCGTGCAAAGCATTGCCAATAAAAGCATTGGTATTGAAAGTACGATAGGGCGGCTTTTGAAAGAATTTGTAGTAGCATTAATGAACGGGATCATTCTCTCTTCATTAATATTGGTATACAATGTCTTTTTTATTGACTCATTTGCCTTAACCATTACCGTGAGCATTGCACTTTTTTCTGTTATCCTCTTTGCTTCTATCTTTGGTACATTTGTTCCACTTGTATTGGATAAATTAAACATTGACCCTGCACTTGCCACCGGGCCGTTCATCACGACCATCAATGACATCATGGGATTATTGATTTACCTGGGTGTTGGCAGATACCTGTATACTATCCTGTAATGATTCATCATCCTGTCTCCCGAATTCAGAATTCTATAATTCTCATACGAATGCTTCCATGAACCGGGCCATGATAAATACTTTGACACACAACGGATAAACATTTTCATTCTCATTAAGTGCTGCATAGTCAATAAATTACAAGACCATGAAAGCTATCTGGCCATTAAAAATTAAAAAAACAGGAGAATTCGGACTTTATAGCATGGACACTGACATTATGATCCAAACGCTCGACTTTATAGACAGCCACTATCTAGTGTCATGTCACACCTGAGATAACGCCCCAAGTTTCGATCTTATTCGTTTTTTCTTCATGAAAAAAAGACTCACGTAGCTATGGCTATGCTTACTTTTTTTCATTTTTAAAAATTCAAATAATTCCTTCAACTTAACCGTCATCTCAGGTGTGACATGACACTAGGCCATTACTCACTTTTTTATCCCGTTGGATTTACCCGGGTTAACAGATTTCTTTAATATTTTTTTCAATTATAAACCATTTTTAATGATTTATTTATTTAATTTGCTTATTTATTTTGTTTAATATAAATTTATAACCAAACTCAAATATTACATAAAAGAAATAATTTGAAAATGAGTGATAAGAAGAAGATCAAAAATGCTTTAATATCAGTATTTCATAAAGATGGACTAAAAGAGATTGTTGAACTATTAGAAGAACAAAATGTTAAAATATATTCAACAGGTGGAACACACCGGTTTATCGAGCAACTTGGTGTAAACGTTCATAAAGTAGAAGATTTAACAACATACCCGTCAATTCTTGGAGGCAGGGTTAAAACATTGCATCCAAAAGTATTTGGGGGAATACTTGCCAGGAGAAATGACCATGGAGACGTCAAGCAATTAAAAAAATACGAGATCCCTGAAATAGACCTCGTGATCGTGGATCTTTATCCATTTGAAAAAACAGTTGAATCCGGGGCCAGTGAAGAAGAAATCATTGAAAAAATCGATATCGGCGGTATTTCGCTTATACGGGCCGGGGCCAAAAACTTTACCGACGTGCTCACGATATCTTCCATGTCACAATACGATGAATTGAAAAACATTCTGAAAAACCAACAAGGGGTTTCCGGGTTAATCACGCGGAAAGAATTTGCTGCCCGGGCCTTTAACCTTTCTTCTCACTATGATACCCTGATTTACAACTATTTTGCCAAAGACACTCGAAATTCTTTTAAAGAGAGTATCCTGAATGGTAAATCGTTGCGTTATGGTGAAAACCCACATCAAAAAGGGACATACTTTGGTGAGTTTGACGAGATGTTTGACCAGCTTCACGGGAAAGAAATTTCATATAACAATTTACTTGATATTGATGCTGCTGTTAATTTGATCAATGAATTCAATGACCTCACGTTTGCAATATTAAAACATAATAATGCATGTGGTTTAGCTACACGGGATAATATGAAGCAGGCTTATTTAGATGCACTTGCAGGTGATCCTGTATCTGCATTTGGAGGAGTACTTATCACGAATGGAACAGTAGATGAAGCAACGGCCGAAGAAATGAACCAGTTGTTTTTTGAAATAATCATTGCTCCTGACTACAAAGAAAAAGCTCTTGAAATATTAAAATCCAAAAAAAATCGCGTTATACTTCTATCTAAAGATACCACGCTGAGGCCTGTTTCATACAGATCAATATTGAATGGAACGATCATACAAGACAGGGATACCAAAACAGAGATTATTTCTGACATGCAAACGGTTACCAATAAACAACCCACGAACGATGAATTAAAAGACCTGGAATTTGCTAACAAAATTGTCAAACAAACCAAGTCGAATGCTATTGTATTGGCAAAAAATCAACAATTATTGGCAAGTGGCGTGGGGCAGACTTCCAGGGTAGATGCTCTCCAGCAAGCTATTGCCAAAGCCACTCGCTTCGGATTCTCCCTTGAGGGCGCGGTTATGGCATCTGATGCATTTTTCCCTTTCCCCGATTGTGTAGAAATCGCGGGAAAAGAAAATATTTCCTCGGTTGTTCAACCCGGGGGATCTATACGTGATGACAAATCTATTGATTGTTGTAATCAACATAACATGTCCATGGTTGTTACCGGGACAAGACATTTTAAACACTAATTAAAACAATCTTATTATTAAAATGGGAATTTTTTCATTTTTAACTCAGGAAATTGCTATTGACTTAGGCACGGCAAATACAATAATTATTCATAATGATAAAGTGGTCGTTGATGAACCGTCAATTGTAACAATTGACAAAAATACATCCAAAGTAATAGCTATTGGAAACAAGGCTCGCCAGATGCATGGCAAAACTCACATGAATATTGCCACGATAAGGCCCTTAAGGGATGGTGTGATCGCTGATTTTGATATAGCCGAACAAATGATCAGGGGCATGATAAAAATGATCAGCAAACGACGAAGCTTTATTACTCCCACCCTCCGGATGGTGGTCTGCATCCCTTCCGGGAGCACCGAGGTAGAACGAAGAGCCGTGAGAGACTCGAGTGAACATGCAGGAGGAAGAGATGTATACATGATTTATGAACCAATGGCTGCTGCCATTGGTATCGGGATTGATGTTGAAGCCCCGCAGGGAAACATGGTCGTGGATATTGGTGGCGGAACAACCGAGATTGCCGTCATTGCCCTGGGCGGAATTGTATGCAACAAATCACTCAGAATTGCAGGAGATGGATTCACCTCCGAGATTCAAACATACATGAGGCATCAGCATAATATTAAAATCGGTGAGCGTACTGCTGAAAACATTAAATTAAATGTTGGCTCTGCATTGCCTGACCTGGAGGAACCACCACCTGATTTTATTGTACGCGGCCCGAATATCATGACAGCCATGCCGGTTGAGATTCCTATATCATACCAGGAAATCGCTCATTGTCTTGATAAATCCATTGCAAAAATAGAAACAGCCATCATCAATGTTTTAGAACAAACTCCACCGGAGCTATATGCAGATATAGTGAAAAAAGGAATTTACCTGGCAGGCGGGGGCGCGTTGTTGAACGGCCTTGAAAAACGCCTTGCTGACCGGTTGAATATCCCGGTATATACCGCCGAAGACCCATTGCATGTTATTGCAAGGGGAACAGCCACGGCGCTGAAACATGTAGATGAATTCAACTTTTTAATGCGGTAATATTATTTATAGTAGTTTATGCTGATTAGCATATGAGAAATCTATTCCTTTTTATCATAAGGCATCATTTCCTTATCCTTTTTTTGATTATTGAATCAATTTCAATTTCATTATTACAGTATAACAATTATCACAAAACCGAATTTTCCGAATATTCAACATCCATTTCAGGATATATCAATAGTAAGTTACGTAACATCAAAGAATACACGAATCTTAAAGAAAAAAACCAGCAATTATTAAAAGAAAATGTACGGTTAAGAAATAAGCTGGCCGCTTATGAATTAAAAAAAGAAAGGTGCCAAAAGAATCTCCCGAAAGATAAGCTCCATCAATATGAATACATACCGGCCAAAGTAATAAACAATTCAACCAATAAACAATACAATTACATAACATTAAACAAAGGTGCCGAAGACAACATTAAAAATGAAATGGGTGTTGTTTCAAAAAACGGTGTAGTAGGTATTGTAAGGGGTGTTTCTAAAAATTTTTCAATGATCCTGCCCATACTCAACAGAAATTTGAATCTAAGCGCTGAAATCAAAAAAAATAATTATTACGGTTCGGTATCATGGAATGGGAAAGATTATCGCTATGCCATGCTTAACGAGATACCTTATCATGTTAGCATTGCCAAAGGAGATACCATTGTTACCAGTAGCTATTCAGCCATATTTCCACAAGGAATAACCATAGGATATATTTCAGATTATGAAAAAGGAGGCAATTTTTATGATATCAAGATCAAACTTGCTACTAATTTCAAGAACCTTTCTTACGTCTATATAATTGAAAATAAATTAGTCGGTGAACAAAAACAACTTGAAAATAACATCAAGAAATGATAAGAACGATCCCTTTAAATATTCTAAGATTCATTATATTAGTCTTTATACAGGTGCTGTTATTCAACAACATACAGTTTAGTGGATACATCAATCCTTATATCTACGTGTTATTTATTCTTCTACTCCCGTTTGAAACGCCTAAATGGTTTTTACTCGTACTTGGATTTATAATGGGACTGGTTATTGATTTAGCTATGAATACACCGGGCATGCATACATCAGCCACTGTTTTCATTTCATTCCTCAGGCCTTATGTATTAAGCTACATCTCGCCCAGGGACGGTTACGAGGTAGGATCATCCCCCACTGTTTCATATTACGGGTTAAAATGGTTTTTAAGATATGCTGTCATCATTACCTTTTTCCATCATTTCGTGCTCTTTTACCTGGAAATATTCCGGCTTTCTTCATTTTTTAATACTCTGCTTAAAGTAATTATCAGTACTGTATTTTCATTAATATTTATACTCATCGCGCAATATATTTCGTTTAAAAAATAAAAATAATGTTGGGATATAATAAGTTATCAACCAATATTAATATTTATCACCTTTTGTTCTTGCATTAGGAAGTATCGATATTACATGATTATTTAAAAACTAAATATTCAAGTGAACCAATTTTTAAATAGAAAATATGTCATTTTTGCATTGATAGGGATTATAAGCCTGGCTATTGTCATACGATTATTCAGCATCCAGGTAGCTACATCCAGTTATCGTTTTTCTGCATCCAGCAATACACAGCGAAAAATCATACAATACCCGGCAAGAGGATTAATATACGACAGGAAGGGCAGGTTGCTGGTTTCAAATCAGGCTGGTTATGACCTTAAAGTAATACCATCGCGATTACATGCATTTGACACCTCGGAATTTTGTAAAATACTTAATATAAGCAAAGAAGACTTAGAAAAGAAACTTGAAAAAGCTTATGGCCATTCGAGATACAAGTCTTCAATTATATTGAAACAGATGTCTGCAAAGACATATGCTGTACTACAGGAAAAACTCTATAAGTATCCCGGCTTTTTTGTTCAACCCCGTACAATCCGGAAATACCCGGGACAAATTGCATCACATTTATTAGGGTATGTAGGGGAAGTGAATAAAAAAATGATAGAAAATAATGATTATTATATTCAGGGTGATTATATTGGAGTCAGCGGGATCGAGAAATCATATGAAAAAGAGCTGCGCGGGAAAAAGGGGCAAAAGGTTTATTTGGTAGATGTTCATAACCGGATCAAGGGTTCATACCGGGACGAGAAATTTGATATCCCGGCAGAAATCGGCTCCAACATCATTACAACCATTGATGCTGAATTACAAAAATATGGTGAAAAATTAATGGAAGGAAAGATTGGGAGCATCGTTGCAATTCAACCTTCTACCGGTGAAATACTCACGTTGATTTCTTCCCCGGGTTACAACCCGGAATACCTTACCGGCCGCCACCGCGGCAAATATTATACAAAATTAAAATACGATACATTAAACCCCTTGTTCAACAGGGCATTAATGGCTAAATATCCCCCGGGGTCAACATTCAAACCTATGAATGCTTTAATTGCATTAAATGAAAAAGTTATTAATCCGCAGACCTATTTTTTTTGCTATAATGGATTTCATGCACGGGGTGTATCTGTAGGATGCCATTCGCATCCAACCCCCTTAAATCTTGCAGGCTCCATACAGGCATCGTGTAATACATATTATTGTAAAACATTCATCAGGATATTAAATAACCCGAATTACGATAATATCCATGTTGCGTTTGCCAACTGGAAAAATCATTTAGAATCTTTTCATTTTGGAAGAAAAACAAACATAGACCTGCCGAATGAACTTAGTGGTAACCTGCCTGACACCAATTATTTTGATAAATATTATGGAAAAAAAGGATGGTCTGCTTTAACAGTTATATCATTATCTATCGGACAAGGTGAGATAGAAACAACACCACTTCAAATGGCCAATATGGCCGCGGCTATTTCCAACAAGGGATACTATTATCTTCCTCACGTGGTAAAAAGTATAGAGGGTGATCAACAAGTAGATAACCGGTATAAAACTCCATATTATACCTCTATTGATTCTTCATACTATAAGCCAGTAATCGAGGGAATGGAAAACGCTGTTAACGGCCCCGCTGGATCAGGCAGCACGGCTAGAATAGCAAAAATTGACGACATCATAGTATGTGGAAAAACCGGAACAGCTCAAAACCCTCATGGCGACGACCACTCGATTTTTATTGCATTTGCACCTAAAGATAATCCTGAAATCGCCATTTCAGTATATGCAGAAAATGCAGGCTACGGGGCAACCTTAGCGGCACCTATTGCACGAATGATGATTGAAAAACATATTAAAGACACCATCACCAGGCCCTGGCTTGAAAATTATATATTAGAAAAAAACTTTATCCATAAAGATGAACCGAGCCATGAATAAACTATTAGATACATGCTCGGGTGATTATAAATCAATAAGAAAGGTATAAACTCATGACGCAAGCTATATGACCATTGAAAAATTAAAAATAAACATATGAACCGAGCATGTAAAAAATAATCATTTTTTGCACACACGAGAATGATTATTTTTTACTTGCGAGCTCCATATGACCATTGAAAATTAAAAATAAACATATGAGAAAAAGAACTGATATCATTGCAAATATTGACTGGTTTACAGTGGCATTGTATCTTGCATTAATCATGATAGGATGGTTGAATATTTACGCGGCAGAATATGCTCCCGAACATTCCAGCATTATTGATATATCACAACGATATGGAAAACAATTTATCTGGATACTAATTGCATTGGTTCTCGGGTTCATGATTCTTGTAATTGACAGCAAATTCTTCCCATATTTTGCATACCCGCTATACACTTTAGTAATGGTGCTTCTCATTGGAGTATTGTTTTTGGGAATAGAAGTACATGGTTCACAATCATGGTTTGCCATTGGAAGTTATCGAATACAACCGGCTGAACTTGCAAAATTTGCTACAGCCCTTGCTATAGCTAAATATCTTAGCCATTACCATGTGATTTTAAATAATTTCCGGTCAATTATTATATCCATGGCTATTATTTTCATGCCGGCCGGATTGGTCATATTACAACCCGATGCAGGAACAGCCCTCGTATATTTAAGCTTCATGATTGTATTATACAGGGAAGGATTGCCCCATTTTATTTTGGTTATCCTTTTGTTATTGCCCGGTTTGTTTATTGCCAGCCTGCTTTATGATAAAATACACGTTTTAGCAGGTATAACGGCCATTGCAATCATTGTTTACGGAATACTAAAAAAAGATAAAAAAGGCATGCTTGTATCCCTTCTACTATTGGGGTTTATAGGTGGAATCAGCTGGCTTATAAATATTTTAGCACACCTTAATTTTTCTGCCTACCAGGTTTTACTTGCCACGGCCTTTATATCTGGTTTGATTTTTATGTTCATAGGCTTTTTCCAATACAACAGGCAAATACTCATTATCCTCGCATTTTTCGCGGGTTCTGTAGCATATACCTTTTCAGCAAATTACGTGTTTAACAATATCCTGCAAAAACATCAGCAAGAACGGATAAACATTGCCCTGGGCATTAAATCCGATCCATTGGGCGTGGGCTATAATGTAAACCAGTCGAAAATAGCCATTGGCTCGGGTGGAATAACCGGGAAAGGTTTTTTGAAAGGGACCCAGACAAAATTTAATTTCGTCCCTGAACAGAGTACTGATTTCATTTTTTGCACTGTTGGCGAAGAATGGGGATTTATAGGTTCTTCCATCCTGGTTATTCTATTTGTCTTGTTATTTGTAAGAATCATCACCATAGCCGAACGACAGCGATCTGTTTTTGCAAGGATTTACGGGTATGCCGTGTTGTCAATTCTCTTTTTTCACTTTGCCATAAATATTGGAATGACAATCGGGCTTTTTCCTGTTATTGGAATCCCGTTGCCTTTTTTCAGTTATGGCGGCTCATCATTATGGGGGTTCACGATTTTACTTTTTATCCTTATCAACCTTGATACACGAAGATATGCATTGATGGCATAAACGGGTTTAAAACATTACAATTGAATTCTTTATATTTCAGGGGGTACCGGTTTTTTTTTACATGTACAAATAATAAATAAATTCGGCTTAATGGACAAAAAGTAGGCTACAATCTTCTGTATGGCATGAAAACACTACTCATCTTATTCACCGGCATGATTATGTTTACAGAAATAATTCCATAATGTCGAGTCAGGGGGTTCAGCTCTTAATATTAGCTGTTTTCGTTTAAACGGATGGACAAAAGATAGCTCCCGGGCGTGAAGACAAATCCCCCCTTCTTTATTAGACCTGGCAAAACCATATTTTAAATCGCCTTTAACAGGTGAACCTATTTTGGATAATTGACTTCTGACCTGGTGGTGTCTTCCTGTTATTAAATCAATTTCTATCAAATAATAATTATCAGACCGGGAGACCACTGTATAATTTAATACAGCTTGTTTTGCATTTTCCCGGGGATCATCAAATGAATACGATTTGTTTTTTTGGGTGTCATGAACTATATAATGTTTCAGACAGCCCTTCTTGCAAGGCATTTCATGTTTTACAACAGCCCAATATGTTTTTTTAACATGGTTATTCCTAAATAAACTATTTGCCTTTCTTGTTGCATTGTTTGTCTTTCCAAATATAACAACACCACTGGCAGGGCGGTCTAATCGGTGTATAACACCTACATCACTCTTTTCCTCTTTAATTTCGGATTGTTCAATAAGATATGCTTTTACATGCTGTTCTAAAGACTTTGTTCCATCCCGGTCACTTTGCACCAATTCGGAATTCTTTTTATTTACAGCAATATAATATGAATCTTCATAAATAATTTGCATAACCAGGGTTGATTAATATTAAGGGGGCTTCTAATAATTCCTTCGCGTCAAAATTTCCAGGGTTTTTTATAGACAATAATTTTTTTAAGCACTATCGGGATAATGCAAGAAAAAATGAAGCAGAATATGAAAAACCCTGGAAACTCTTTGGGAACAAATATAACAAATAATCTGCCGCGTTAAAATTTTTCAATACAGCTTTGGCTATTATAAAATATTTATGCCTTGCATCTTATTTATTCTATTTGTTTTTTGAAAGAAAGGAATTA
>CAYPTK010000073.1:0-12544 GCA_964413555.1 uncultured Bacteroidales bacterium
GCCCGCAAACCACAAGAACACCCCCAGAAAAAATACCAGGATGGTGTAACAAAAGCCAACAAGGAATCGGAACAAATAATCAATGACGCCAAAAAACAGGCTGAAGATATTGTTAAAAAGGCAAATAAAGAAGCCAGTGAAATTAAAGATAATGCCAAAAATGAGGCTGAAGACACGCGCCAGAAAGTAGAAAATGAATTAAAACAATCGTATCAACAAACATTACGTCAGATACAGCAAAAAATAACAGACCTGATCGTGACAAAAGTGACGCGGCAACCCCTTAAAGATGCCTTTAAAGACAATGATTTTATTAAAAAAACAATTGAAACAGCCCTGAAAAACTGGGTGCAAGATCAATCAAAGGTCGATTTGATGTTATTGCTGCCTGAAAATCAAGAAAAAGATTTAACTAAATATTTTGAAGCACATACCAAAGAATTAATAAACGGGTCACTTGATGTTGAAATAGACCCCGACCTTAAATCAGGATTCAAAATAGGGCCGGCAGACGGTTCATATCAAATTTCGTTTAAAGAAGAAGATTTTCAGAATCTATTCAGAAAATATATACGTCCTAAAACAATTGAGTTGTTATTCGGAGACAAATAAAGGTTTTGCTATATGACCATTCAAATCGCTCGAAAAAATAAATATTATTGCCTTGTTTCCGGATTGGTTGAACTATCATTTGGACAGGAAAAATTGCCCATTTCTCAATCCGGTTTTATTTCTTTGCTCGAGAGGGATTTGTACTCGTCTGATTTTGAGCTGGTAAAGTATTTTTTCATGTTATACGATCAGGATAATTTATTAAATACACTTGAAGAAAACGAAAAACCATTTGATGAAAGAGGTATATTTAGTAAAGAACAAATAGAAGTATTGGCCAATACCAAAGAAATAGAGCCACTTGATGTAATCCCGGGGAATTTTTATGATTATTTGAAAAATCTGGCCATACATTATAATAACGATATCCCTTTTAAAGCAGATATTAGTTGGGAAAATCAGTTTATATCCGAATTTTATGAATTTGCACTCAAATCTAAAAATCAATTTATCCGGGATTGGTTTACTTTTGAAATGAATCTCAAAAATACAATTACAGGGATTATTGCTAATTCATACGATCTTAATACCGGGAATGAATTAATTGGGAACAATGAAGTGACAGAAGCCATCAAAAGTGTAAGAGCAAAAGATTTCGGGTTGGCAAGAGAACACGACTTCATTGATAAATTATTAAACCTGTTTGAAAATGCTACTATCACGGAACGAGAAAAGGGCATTGATCAGATCAAATGGGAAAAACTTAATCAAATGACAACCTTTTTCTATTTTTCAATAGAAAATGTTTTAGCATACCTTATGAAGGTACGTATTTTGGAGCGATGGACATTATTGGATGAAGAAAAAGGAAGGGAAACATTTGAACAAATTATTAAAGAGCTGAAAAGTAGTTACGAATTTCCAGAATATTTTGTAGTATAATGGCACAAAAAAAGAAAACAAAAGGGACAATTACCGGGGTCATTGCCAATCTACTAACTGTAGAAGCAGATGGTCCTGTCCAACAAAATGAGATTTGCTATGTAGAGCGGGATAAAAACCGCTTAATGGCAGAGGTGATTAAAATAATGGGGAAGTACGCGTATGTGCAAGTATTTGAAGATACCAGCGGTGTAAGGGTAGGAGATCAGGTTACCTTTGACGGGCATATGCTTGAAGTAACCTTAGGTCCCGGTCTTTTGCAAAAGAATTTTGACGGATTGCAGAATGACCTTGATCTGAAAGAAGGCTTAATTTTAAATAAAGGAGATTATACGCCGGCATTGGATGAAGAAAAAGAATATGAATTCAAGCCCCTTGTTAAAAAAGGAGAAGAAGTCACCACTGCTATTTGGCTGGGAGAAGTAAAAGAGAACTGGATCCCTCATAAGATTATGGTTCCTTTTACATTCAAAGGAAAATATACGGTTAAAGATATTAAAAGTGAAGGCAAATATAAACTGAATGAAACCATTGCAGTTTTAACAGATCAGGAAGGTGACGAGCACGAGGTCAATATGATCCAGAAATGGCCGGTAAAAGTGGCGAATAAAGCATACAAGGAAAAACCACGACCGTTTAAATTACTCGAGACAGGTATCCGGACAATGGACTCGATGATACCTATGGTAGAAGGCGGAACCGGTTTTATCCCCGGTCCGTTCGGGAGCGGTAAAACAGTATTACAGCACGCCCTTTCAAAACAAGCCGATGCCGATATAGTCATCATGGCTGCATGCGGCGAACGTGCTAACGAGGTCGTTGAGATTTTTAAAGAATTCCCGGAACTGGATGACCCGCGTACAGGACGAAAACTGATTGAAAGAACGATCATTATAGCCAATACATCCAATATGCCCGTGGCTGCCCGTGAAGCTTCGGTATATACAGCCATGGCTATGGCAGAATACTACAGGGCAATGGGATTGAAAATACTTCTTTTAGCAGACTCTACTTCACGCTGGGCACAAGCACTCAGGGAAATGTCAAACAGGATGGAAGAACTGCCAGGCCCTGATGCTTATCCAATGGACCTGTCTGCTGTTATTGCAAACTTTTATTCACGAGCAGGTTACGTGACCTTAAACAACGGCAAAACGGGATCTGTTACCTTTATCGGTACAGTATCACCAGCCGGGGGTAACCTGAAAGAACCTGTAACCGAATCCACGAAAAAAGTTGCAAGGTGTTTTTATGCACTATCGCAGGATCGCGCTGATAGTAAACGTTATCCGGCCATTGACCCGATTGACAGTTATTCAAAATACATTGAATACGATGAATTCAAGGAATATGTAGAAGAAAAAATATCAGGCGCCTGGGTTGATAAAATCAATAAAGCCAGGACAGCCCTGCAGAGAGGACAAGAAGCACGCGAACAAATCAATATCCTGGGAGATGATGGGGTGCCTTTGGATTATCATATTACATTTTGGAAATCAGAAGTTATTGACTTCGTGATCCTTCAACAGGATGCTTTTGATAAGGTAGATGCTTCTTCACCTATTGAACGCCAGAGATATATGATGGATAAAGTATTAAGTGTTCTTGATACCGAATTTGAATTCAAAGGATTTGAAGAAGTAATCCAATACTTTAAAAAACTGATCAACCAGTTCAAACAAATGAATTACTCTGAATTCGAGTCAGATGAATATAAAAAAGAAGAAAAAGAAATAGATAATTTAATCGAAGAAAAGAAAGCTAAATAATGGAAACACAAGCTTTTCAAAAAATACACACGAAAATTAATCAAATTACCAAAGCCACCTGTTCGCTTAGTGCAAAAGGTGTTGGTAATAGCGAACTGGCAATTGTAAATGACCGGTTGGCACAGGTTGTGAAAATAATTGGCGATGAGGTAACCTTGCAGGTATTTGGTGGAACAGAAGGAATCCCAACAAATGCAGAAGTTGTTTTCCTCGGGAAAACTCCAACGATGAAGGTGGGAGAGGAACTCTCGGGACGCTTCTTAAATGCTTATGGAGAACCCATTGATGGCGGGCCTGCTGTTGAAGGAGAGGAAATTGAAGTGGGCGGTGCAACCGTTAACCCGGTAAAACGTGAGCAACCCTCGCGAATGATCGCTACAGGAATTGCTGGGATTGACCTTAACAATGCATTGGTAACAGGTCAAAAAATCCCGTTTTTTGCTGATCCAAACCAGCCCTATAACCAAATTATGGCTATCGTGGCATTAAGAGCCAAGGCCGATAAAATAATTTTGGGAGGAATAGGCCTGACAAATGATGACTATTTATTTTACAAGAATATTTTTGAAAGTGCCGGTGCACTCGACCGTATCATTAGTTTTATCAATACAACAGAAGACTCTCCTGTTGAACGACTTCTGATCCCCGACCTGGCATTATCTGCCGCGGAATATTTTGCCATCGAAAAAAACCAAAAAGTATTGGTATTGCTTTCCGATATGACACTTTTTGCCGATGCACTGAGTATCGTATCCAACAGGATGGATCAAATCCCCTCTAAAGACAGCATGCCCGGTTCACTATACAGTGACCTTGCCGCGAGGTATGAAAAAGCAGCACAATTTCCCGATGGAGGTTCTATTACCATTGTAGCTGTAACCACGTTATCAGGAGGAGACATAACACATGCTATCCCCGATAACACCGGATATATCACGGAAGGACAGCTTTTCCTACGTATGGATTCGGATATTGGTAAAGTAATTGTTGACCCGTTCAGGAGTCTTTCACGATTAAAACAATTGGTCATTGGAAAACAAACAAGAGAAGACCACCCGCAAGTGATGAATGCAGGCGTGCGTTTATTTGCCGATGCAGCAAACGCGAAAACAAAACTTGAAAACGGGTTTGATTTAACTGATTATGATAATCGGACACTGAGCTTTGCTGAAGAATATTCTGAAGAACTGCTTGCAGTGGATGTAAATGTAGATACTGAAAAAATGTTGGACATTGCATGGCAATTGTTTAAAAAACATTTTAACAAAGAAGAAGTCGCCATTAAAAATGAAATGGTTGAAAAATATTGGCCAAAAGACGAATAATAATTATTAATAAAGAAAAAGAAGAGAATTCAGACTTATGGCAATGAAGATTCAATATAATAAAACATTCATGCAGCGTATTCGCAAAATGCTTGATACCCGTATTAAAGCATTGCCAACGTTGAAAAATAAAGAATCTGCTTTAAGGGTTGAAGTGAAAAAAGCGAAAGACACTGTAGAAGATTTGGATCGTAAATTAGAAGATAAAAAGAAAAGCTATCAGGAAATGATGGCACTCTGGTCTGAATTTAATCCCGAACTGGTGAGTGTTAAAGAAGTAAAATACACGACAAAAAAAATAGCAGGAGTGCAAACGCCTGTTTTACAAGATGTTGACCTCGATATTAAGCCGTTCAGTATATTCAATAATCCCGCGTGGTTTATGGATGGTATAGAAACACTCAGAGAATATATAAAACTCGCCATCGAACGGGATTTTTTCCAAAAAAAGATGGAAATTCTCTTGTATGCAAGGAAAAAGACAACACAAAAAGTGAATTTATATGAGAAAGTGCAAATACCTGAATTTCAGGATGCACTTCGTAAAATAAAACGATTTTTGGAAGACCAGGAAAACCTGTCCAAATCGTCACAAAAAATTATTAAGAAAAGAAAAGCAATAACATAATGATTGTACCAATGTTAAAATATTCGTTCCTGGTTTATCACCAGGATCATGAAGAATTCCTGAAAAATCTTCGTGAGATAGGAGTGGTGCATATCATGCAAAAAAAAGGGGAATTCTCTGAAGAAGCAAAACAAGCATTCCAACAAATAGAACAATTAAAAAATGCACAAAAATTTCTGGGAAAGCGGGATGTAGAACAACAAAAGCAGGAAAAGGACAGGGATGGAATTGATGTTTTGCATGAAATTCAAACTAAACGTGAAGAAATTGATAAAACCCGTCAGGATATCATAGCAATCAATAAAGAGATTATACAACAAGAACCCTGGGGTGATTTTTCTCCTGAAAATATTCAGCAACTTGCACAAAACGGGATACATGTTCACTTTTTTATTTGTCCCGTTAAACAATTTGATGAAAAATGGAATGAACAATATTATATCGAAAAAGTATCCGAAAAAGGGAGTGACATTTATTTTGTTTTAATCACTCGTGATGATGAAAACGTTGATTTAAACATTGAAGAAATTGATTACCCTGAAAAATCAATCACCCGGTTACAAGCAGACAGGAATGCCCTTGAAAAACGTATTAATGAGATTAATAATGAACTCGACGAATATGCATCAAAATACATTGAATTAATTCATGAGACCATTTTAACCATCCGGGAGAACACGGAATTTGAAGATGCAATATACAATACTGAATCAGAAGCCGAAGACCAGGTGATGCTTACAGAAGGTTGGGTTCCGGATACAAAAGAAAAAGAATTGGTGAATTTCCTGGAAGAACAAAGTGTTGTATACGTCAAAGAACCTCCACGGGCCAAAGAAGAAAAAGAAACAAAACAAATACCTGTTTTATTAAAAAACAATCGTTTTGCACGGGTTTTTGAATTGATAGGTAATATGTTTCTCCCGAATTATAAAGAAATTGACCTTACCCCGTTTTTTGCTCCGTTTTTCGTGATGTTCTTTGGGTTTTGCCTGGGAGATGCAGGATACGGGTTGATTTTTGTTTTGGCCGCAACTTTATACAAACCCAGGGCAAAACAAAACGTCAGGCCGGTATTAACCATGCTACAGTATTTTGGAATTGCAACCATTATTTTTGGTGCGCTGACCGGAATATTATTCGGTGTAAGATTGTATGAAAAACCTATGTTTAGCAGTATTGAGGAATGGTTTGTGAATGATCAGCAATTATTTAATCTATCGGTAATCGTGGGCGGTTTTCAAATTGTATTTGGAATGTGCCTGAAAGTTGCCAATCAAATAAAACAAAAAGGGTTTATACATGGTGTATCCACTATGGGATGGATTTTATTGGCCTTAAGTTCGGTCGGATTTTTCATGTTGTTGCCCGATACAATACAGCCAGCACTTAAACCATTATATATAGGATTGGCAGTATTAAGCGGTATTATGATCATTTTTTTCAGTCAACCCGGGGCAAATATATTTGTAAATTTAGGACAGGGATTGTGGGAAGTATACTCGAATGTAACCGGGCTACTTGGTGATTTTCTATCTTACATCAGGTTATTTGCTATTGGCATTTCAACCGCTATTCTTGGTTTCGTGTTTAATCAAATGGCTATCTCGTTAAGCCCGGATATACCGGTATTGGGACAGCTTGTTTTTATAATTATTTTAGTATTTGGCCACGGCATAAATATTTTTATGTCATCGCTTGGATCATTGGTGCATCCAATGCGTTTGATTTTCGTGGAATTTTATAAAAATGCCGGATTTACCGGTGGAGGAAAAGAATATAAACCTTTTGCAAAAGTAAAATAAATAAATTTAGATTGTTTAATTATTAAAATTAGGAGATACAAATTATGAGCTTAGCAATTATTCTTGCTTACATTGGACTTGCATTAATGGTGGGACTGGCCGGGATTGGAAGTTCTTTTGGGGTTTCTATAGCCGGAAATGCCACGATTGGAGCTTTGAAAAAGAATGAAGAAGCATTTGGTAGTTACATGGTATTAAGTGCTATGTCAGGATCTCAAGGCCTTTATGGCTTCGCGGGCTTTTTCCTTCTGAACGACGAGGCAATTATTAATTCTGAAATGACTATACTTGCTGGAGCCGCTGTATTGGCAGCTGGATTAGCACTTGGTTTAGTTGGATTATTATCTGCTATACGTCAGGGACAGGTATGTGCAAATGGTATTGCAGGAATCGGAGACGGGTATGATGTATTCGGTAGAACTCTTATCCTCGCGGTATTTCCTGAATTGTATGCTATTATCGCGCTTGCAGCAGCTTTCCTTATCAGGGGTGCACTCATTTAATCATTTGCAAGTATTTTAAATTCGGTCACTGATTGTCGAATTTCTGAAGAGGATTTTTATTAGTTCCATTCTTTCAGGATAATTATAATAAATAAGAAGCAAGTCTTATTCATTATAATATGTATTCATTTATTAGAACCCTGTTTGAGTAGCTGAAAAAGTTGTCATGAAGGAAAGTAAAGGAGGCCTTCCTTGATATAATGTATACTGAAGAATTATTTGAAGCGGCTTATGATGCTCATTATAAGCCGCTTTTTTGTTTTTGAAATTATTGTTAACGGGAAGAATAAAAAAAGGCTCCTGATACATTAATTACCCGGAGCCTTTTAAGAAGAAAAGTGCAAGTATGTATTTAAATTGGAGGTTTAAATTGCTTTACCACCCTTTTCTCCAGTTCTGATTCTAATACATTCTTCCAAAGGAGTAATGAATATTTTTCCATCCCCAATTTTACCTTCAGAATTTGATTTAGCAGATTCTATTATTGCATCAATGGTTGTTTGAACGAACTCTTTGTTTACAGCGATTTCAAGCTTTATTTTAGGAATAAGGCCGGGAGCTATTCGTTTGCCCCCGTAAATTTCTTCTTCTATTTGTCGGCCGTGGCCTGATACCCTGTGAACGGTAATCCGGGTAATACCTGCCTGGATCAAAGCTTCCCTTACCTGATCCAGTTTTTTTTCGCGAATAATTGCAGTGATTAATTTCATTATTATTATTTGTTGAGATTAAACCATTAAAAAATTAGCTTGGATTCAGCATGCCATATCCTTGTTCGCCATGATAAGCAGAATCAAGGCCTTGCATTTCATTCTTATCAGATGATCTGAGGCCTATTGTTTTTTGTATAATGACCAACAGGATTAAGGTGATAACTGCTGCATATACAATAGCAATTGCAACAGCTGCAGCCTGAACTCCTAATTGTTGAAGTGTACCCCATGATCCTTCAACAGCATTGGAAGCTTCCTGCATCCAACTGTCGCGGATGAAAAATGTTAGCATAATAGCACCTACAATACCCCCGATTCCATGTATACCAAACGCGTCAAGGCTGTCATCGTACCCCAACCTGTTTTTTAATGTTAATCCCATGTAACAGATTATCGAGGCGATGGCACCTAATGCCAGGGCTCCAGCAGGTTGAACAACACCAGCTGCAGGTGTAACTGCCACCAAACCAGCCAGGATACCACTTGCAAATCCCAGTGCAGTTGCTTTTTTTAGATGAATCCCTTCAATGATCATCCACGTCAGTGCACCTGAAGCGGCAGCCGCCTGGGTTGCTGTTAATGCCTGGGCTGTGCTTAACCCGCTGGATACACTACTACCTGCATTAAAGCCAAACCATCCAACCCAAAGCAATCCTGCTCCAATCATCGTTAAAACCAGGTTACTCGGTGGCATGGCTGTTTTAGGGTACCCCCTTCTGGCTCCTAAATATATGGCAGCGACCAACCCGCTAATTCCGGCCGAAATATGGACTACAGTACCACCAGCAAAGTCAATGGCACCCATGGCTCCCAGGTTAAATAAAAAGCCATCACCAGCCCAAACCCAATGACAAAGAGGGTTATATACTATTATTCCCCATAAAGCAATAAACACTATGTATCCTTTAAACGAAACACGTTCTGCAAATGCACCGGCTATAAGAGCAGGGGTAATTATAGCAAATTTACCCTGAAACATAGAAAATACATACTCGGGGATTCCTTCTGCCATGATTGTCTCGTCTATTCCACGAAGGAAAAGATAATCGCTGTTCCATCCGAACCATCCGCCCAAAACGTTACTGCCGAAACTCATAGCATAACCTAAAATAACCCACAATACAGCCATAATGCCCATCGCGGCAAAACTATGCATCATAGTACCCAACACGTTTTTTGTTCTTACCAATCCGCCGTAAAACATGGCTAAGCCAGGGATCATTAATAAAACCAGCGCTGTAGACGTTAACATCCATGCAGTAGACCCCGAATCTATATTCGCGCCTTCTGATGCAAATGTAACGATTGGCATACTGAAAAAAAGCAACATAATTAAATTAATAAATTTTAATTTTTTCATGATATTTGATGAATTTAGTAATTAAATAAATTTAATTTATAAAATAATGTAAGTAAAATGCAAATATATGTAATATATTATAAAATAACAATAAATTTTTAACAAAAATATATTATACCCCATCAGAAAACATGTTATTATTGTTTATTTATGTATTTAGTATCATTGGACTATATATTTATGGGGTTGTTTTGGTATTAATGTTAAAAATATAGTTCACCCCCCTTTTTAGTCATTAGTTTTGTGAGTTGTGAATAGAAGAATTCAATATTTTATGATAATAATATTTGTTTATATTAATAAAAAAATGTAATTTTGTGATTCATTGAGAACGAGATAAGGAACTTTAATAGATTTTTCTGATATACTTGAAATTTTTTAATCGGGAAGTTATTCTTCAGCTTTAGTTTAATGTAGTTTTTTCTACAAATAATAGGAGGTTTTTTAATTTGCGAAAAATTTTTACTGCTTTTTGGATAATAAAAACACACCATCAGCGTAATATAATAATGTAGAATTTTTTTACTCTTTCATAACTTTAAACTCATAAAATATATGAGACAATTAAAAATTACTAAATCTATAACCAACAGGGAAAGTCCTTCCTTAGAAAAATATTTGCAGGAAATTGGCAAGGTGGAACTATTAACTCCTGAAGAAGAAGTTGAACTAGCTCAACGGATTAAAAAAGGAGATAAAGTTGCACTTGAAAAATTAACTAAAGCCAATTTGCGATTTGTTGTTTCTGTTGCCAAGCAATATCAGCATCAGGGGTTAAGTCTTCCTGACCTGATTAACGAGGGTAATCTTGGGCTAATTAAAGCTGCTGAGAAATTTGATGAAACAAAAGGTTTTAAATTTATTTCTTACGCGGTATGGTGGATTCGTCAATCAATTTTGCAGGCCATTGCCGAGCAGTCCAGAATCGTGCGTATCCCTCTTAACAAGGTAGGTGATTTAAACAGGATTAATAAATCTTTCAGTAAATTAGAACAAGAACACGAAAGAGCACCTTCTACTGATGAGTTATCAAAAGATATTGATTTGCCTAAAGAGAAAGTAAAAAGTGCAATTCAAATATCAGGCAAACACATTTCAGTAGATGCACCTTTTAAAGAAGATGAAGATAACAATTTGCTGGATGTCATGGAAAACAAAGAATCACCAGTTGCTGATGATACATTATTGCATGAATCTTTAAGCAAAGAAATTGAAAGAACATTGAATATTTTATCTGATAAAGAAAAAAGGGTTATTCAACATTTTTTTGGAATAGGGAGGCCCGAGATGTCTTTAGAAGAAATAGGCAATCAATTTGGCCTTAGCAGAGAGCGGACAAGGCAAATTAAAGAAAAGGCAATAAGAAGATTAAGACAATCATCAAAGAATAAGCTTCTTAAACCTTATTTGGGTTAGTAGTAGATTGCATAAAAAAAGCCTCCACACATCCGGGAGGCTTTTTTTATGGATAAAAGATTTTATTGACAGGCACAATCTGTATAATGCAAGAAAAAATGAAGCAGTATATGAAAAACCCTGGAAACCCTTAAACACGTGAAGTGAAAAAATCAAATAATTACTTCAACAAAAACAATCATCCCGGGTATGTTAAAACGCCAGGATATTCCTTAGAACCCAGAAGGCAATAATTAATCCCAGGATCAAGAAAATAGCATTGGTTCCAAAGAGTATTTTGCGCCATTTCAATAATTTATCTCCTGGCTTTTTGATGGCATCAAACACGAAAGCAGTCAGTAAATACGGTATAGAGAGTACCAATAATATATTTTCTCTGAAAGCCTTCGCGATATTGAGATTCAAAATAGCATGTATTGCCCTTTGTGAACCGCAACCCGGGCATTTATACCCGGTTAGTTCATTGAACGGGCATTTAGGAAAGTATGCGTTTTGTGCCGGATCAAATAATGCATAGATGATGATTATAATGATGATGAATGCCAATCCAATGAACCGGTTGTGCCTTTTTTTACAACGCGAACCCAAAACCAGATCCAATACCTATAATGGTAGCTATCAGATAAATAACACCAATTACTACCCCGATCCAGAATCCTATTGATGTCCATTTTTTTGCATTATCGGAAGCCCTTTGTGAGCCTTCGGTATCTCCTGCATAAAAACGTGATTCTACATTGGCAGCATTAACGATTCCTGCTATGCCAAAAGGCAAACAGCAAAACAAAGTCACTAAAATAGATTCTGCTAACCAGGTCTTTGGTGGTCGTTTATTACTCGTGTCTTCCATATTGTTATATTTTTATGTATGTTTGAAAATATTGAAACCTGAACTATAGTCTATTGATCAAATTATTAAAATAATATATGTTTTTTTTAAATTTTAATTCAAACTTACTAAAAAAATATAAAATATGATAGATTTATTCATTTTTAAAATTATCAGAAATTAATTTCTATTGCTGCTTCAAATAAATTTAGTATGTCATCATCAACAATATATTGATCAACGTCGAGTAAAAATTTACTTTTTTTATAGAAATAATAACTTATTCCCCCGATCCATCTTTGGCTTTTGAAGTTGATATCCTGATTTGAGAAAAAATAGTCATACCGGCCAAATATTGCTAATTTGGTTTTCGGGATTTTAATTTCACTGAAAAAAGAATATCCTTTGTTCTTATATGCTTTGTCTGTACTATCCGACAGGCTTCCTGATGAATTTCCCTTCCCTTTATAATATTGAGCAGTAGCTATTGTATATCTGCTTTCGTGTGAGATAAATAACGAATTAAGATGAAAATCCGGATTTTCCGGTCTATTCCCTTTGCCATAAGCTGTATTATAACTGATTTTTATGCCGGGTGCTATTTTGAACAATGGCCTTAGTGTTAACCTTGCTTCAAATGTTTTATTATTATTATGTTCTATCGCGTGATATCCACCACCATTATAAATACCCAATGCTATACTA
>CAYPTK010000074.1:0-12486 GCA_964413555.1 uncultured Bacteroidales bacterium
CTTCTGTATAAGTCATTTAAGTCAGATGTAGCAAACCTTCCCCCGTCCAGTGGAACCAAGGGCCTTAATTCAGGTGGAATCACCGGGACTACCTTTAAGATCATCCATTCTGGCCTGTTGATATTTTTAGAAGCCCTGAACGATTCTACAACTTGCAATCGTTTTAGTGCTTCGTTTTTTCGTTGTCTTGATGTTTCGGTGCTTGCTTTATGCCTGAGGTTATATGAAAGCTCATCCAGGTCAATCTGTGAAAGCAGCATTTCCATGGCTTCCCCACCCATTTTCGCGATAAATTTTTCAGGGTCACTATCAGGCAATAGCTGATTTTCTTTTGGAAGGCTTTCGAGGATGTCCAGGTATTCTTCTTCTGTTAAAAAGTCCAGGTAATTAATCCCGTCTGTTTCTTTTACACCAGGATTTACAACTACATATCTTTCATAATAAATAATGGAGTCCAGTTTTTTTGACGGGAGGCCAAGCAAATACCCGATTTTATTGGGTAACGTTTTAAAGTACCAAATGTGTGCAACAGGGACAACAAGAGAGATATGTCCCATTCGTTCTCTTCGTACTTTTTTTTCTGTTACTTCAACACCACACCTGTCACATACAATTCCTTTATATCTTATTCGTTTGTATTTGCCACAATGGCATTCATAATCTTTAACAGGGCCGAAAATACGTTCACAAAAAAGTCCGTCTCTTTCCGGTTTATATGTCCTGTAATTAAACGTTTCTGGTTTTAAAACCTCGCCGAATGATTGCTCGAGAACTTCTTCGGGAGATGCTAATCCAATACTTACTTTACTGAATTCGCTATTTATTTTTTTTTCTTTTCTGAATGCCATATGAATATGTATTTAAAAAGTTGTTTCAAAAAAATCTTGCGGAATCATTATGAAAAGTTAAGGCTTAATCCCAGGCCTTTCATTTCATAAAGCAATACCTTGAATGATTCAGGTATTCTTGCCGGTGGTAGTGCCTCGCCTTTTACAATAGATTCATAGGCTTTTGCACGTCCGACAACATCGTCAGATTTATATGTTAATACTTCATGAAGAATATTGGCAGCTCCATAGGCTTCGAGTGCCCAAACTTCCATTTCTCCAAAACGCTGGCCTCCGAATTGTGCTTTACCACCCAGGGGTTGTTGCGTAATTAGTGAGTATGGGCCAATAGAACGGGCATGAATTTTGTCATCAACCATGTGGCCTAATTTAAGCATATAGGTAACACCTACAGTTGCCGGTTGATCAAAGCGTTTACCGGTTCCACCGTCATATAAATACGTTTTACCGAATTTAGGTATCCCGGCTTTATCGCAATATTCTTCTATTTCTTTTACGCTTGCTCCATTAAAAATAGGAGTAGCAAACCGTACGCCAAGTTTTTGTCCTACCCACCCCAGCACGGTCTCGTAAATTTGTCCGAGGTTCATACGGGAAGGAACTCCCAGTGGGTTTAATACAATATCTACAGGTGTGCCGTCTTCGAGAAATGGCATGTCTTCCTGGCGTACAATCTTGGATATGATCCCTTTATTACCATGACGCCCGGATAATTTATCACCAATTTTAACTTTCCGTTTTTGTGCAACATACACCTTGGCCATTTGAATGATACCGGTTGGTAATTCATCTCCAATGCTTATATTGTATTTTTCACGTTTAATTCTTGCATCAATCTCTTTATATTTAAGAATGTAATTGTGTAAAAGTTTTTTGACGCGTTCGTTATTGGCTTTGTCTGATGTCCATTTGTTTCCGGTAATAGCGAGATAATTTACTTCCTGTAAGACTTTTTGAGTGTATTTAGTGCCTTTGGGTATTACCTCGTTGTTGTTTTCATCTTTTACGCCTTGTGATATCTTTCCATTTACAAGGATAAAAAGTTTATCAATTAATTTAGCTTTAAGTTCTTCAGATTCTTTTTCAAATTCCCTGGTTAATTCATTGATTTTTTCCTGGCCGTCAATATTTGATTTTTTCCCTTTTGAAGCCCTCGTGAAAAGTTTTTTCTTAATCACGACACCTTCCATAGAAGGTGGTGCTTTCAAGGAAGCATCTTTCACGTTTCCTGCTTTGTCGCCAAATATAGCCCTTAATAATTTTTCTTCGGGTGAAGGATCCGATTCTCCCTTGGGTGTGATTTTCCCAATTAAGATGTCACCAGCTTTTACCGGGGCACCGATCCTTATCAACCCGTATTCATCAAGGTTCCTGGTAGCTTTTTCACTCACGTTAGGAATATCAGACGTGAGTTCTTCAACACCTCTTTTGGTGTCTCTGACTTGCATTTCAAATTCTTCAATATTGATGGATGTCATGATGTCTTCTCTTACAAGTTTTTCAGAAATGACAATGGCATCCTCAAAATTGTATCCTTTCCAGGGCATAAATGCCACTTTCAGGTTCCTTCCCAAAGCAAGGTGGCCGTCATGTGTACAATATCCTTCAGTTAAAAGTTGGCCTTTAACTACTTTATCTCCCAGTGAAACAATAGGTTTGAGATTAATACAGCTGTTTTGGTTTGTTTTTTTGTATTTGAGGAGTTTATATTCTTTTTTACTACTATCAAAGCTAATCAGGTCTTCTTCTTCTGATCTGGAGTAATTGATGATGATTACTTCTGCATCTACATAATCAACAACACCATCTCCTTCTGCCACTATTTGTGTTCTGGAGTCTTTTGCCACCATTTCTTCAATCCCTGTGCCCACGATAGCTGCTTCCGGCCTCATGATAGGCACTGCCTGTCTCATCATATTTGATCCCATTAATGCCCTGTTTGCATCATTATGTTCAAGGAATGGTATTAATGATGCAGCAATGGACGCGATCTGGTTCGGGGCTATGTCCATGAGGTGTACATCTGATGATTCCGATAGAGGGAAGTCACCATTAAAACGTGCTTTTACTTTCGAATTTGCAAACATTCGTTGCTCATTAATTGGAGCATTTGCCTGTGCAATGATTTGTTCTTCTTCTTCTTCGGCAGACAGGTATACAATTTCCTCTTCAACTTTTGCTTTACTTACTTTTCTGTAAGGTGTTTCAATAAATCCAAGCTTATTGATTCGTGCATAAACACATAATGAAGATATCAGTCCGATATTTGGCCCCTCGGGTGTTTCTATCGGGCATAGCCTCCCGTAGTGCGTGAAGTGAACGTCCCTGACTTCAAACCCGGCACGTTCCCTTGATAAACCACCAGGCCCCAGGGCAGATAATCTTCGTTTATGTGTTACCTCTGCCAATGGATTGGTTTGATCCATGAATTGAGATAAGGGGTTTGTTCCAAAGAACGAGTTGATGACAGATGAAAGGGTTTTGGAATTGATCAGGTCAATGGGGGTAAACACCTCGTTATCCCTGACATTCATTCTTTCCCTAATAGTCCTTGCCATACGAGCCAGGCCCACGCCAAATTGGTTGGCTATTTGTTCTCCTACAGTTCGTACACGACGATTACTTAAATGATCAATATCATCCACTTCTGCTTTTGAATTAATCAATTCAATAAGTTGGATGATGATTTTGATGATGTCTTCTTTGGTAAGGACTTTGGTATCCATCGGGATATCCAGGCCCAATTTTTTATTGATTTTATATCTTCCTACTTCACCGAGGTCATACCGTTTATCAGAGAAGAATAAGTTTTCAATGACTTCCCGGGCCGTGGTTTCATCCGGTGGTTCAGAGTTTCTTAACTGGCGGTAAGTATAAAGTACGGCTTCTTTTTCAGAGTTACAGGGGTCTTTTTGAAGCGTGTTGTAAATAATCGCGTAATCAGAAATGTTTTGTCCCTGTTTATGGAGTAAAATATTAGAAGTTCCGGATTCGATGATGTCATTGATATGTTCTTCCTGGATCGTGGTTTCTCTTTCGATTATCACTTCGTTACGTTCAATGGAAACAACTTCACCGGTGTCTTCATCTACAAAGTCTTCAACCCATGATTTTAATACTCTTGCAGCAAGCTTTCTGCCCACGGCTTTTTTCAGGTTTTCTTTAGTAACTTTTATTTCATCGGCAAGATTGAAAATTTCAAGTATATCTTTATCATTTTCGTATCCAATGGCTCTTAAGAGTGTTGTAACGGGTAATTTCTTTTTTCGTTCAATGTATGCATACATTACATTGTTAATATCAGTGGCAAATTCGACCCATGACCCTTTAAAAGGTATCACCCTGGCCGAATACAATTTCGTGCCATTGGCATGTATGCTTTGCCCGAAAAATACACCAGGAGAACGATGTAATTGAGAAACAATAACACGTTCTGCTCCATTGATAATGAAGTTACCCCGTTTAGTCATATATGGTATTGTACCTAAATAAACATCCTGGATTACTGTATCAAAATCTTCATGTTCAGGGTCTGTACAGTAAAGTTTGAGTTTAGCTTTAAGTGGTACTCCAAATGACAATCCCCGTTCAATACATTCTTCAATGCTATAGCGGGGAGGATCAATGGTGTAATCTAAAAATTCGAGGACAAAGTTATTACGTGTATCTGTAATTGGAAAGTTTTCCATAAAAACTTTATGCAATCCTTCATTCGTACGTTCTTCTGAACGCTTGTCAATTTTAAAGAAATCACTGAATGATTTTATTTGTATGTCTAGAAAGTCAGGATAGTTAAAGTTATTCTTGATGCTCGCAAAATTTATTTTTTGCATATGTTATACTTATATTTTGTAAAGTAAAATATAAAAATCCTGAAAGATCATCGTGGTTAAGAACAATCCTTCAAGTTTAAAAATTTAATAATAAAGAAAGGGGAATGAGCTTATTTAAAGACTCATTTAAAGGACAAACGAAACAAACAGCCATAAAGTATTTTGATTTATTAAAAGATTAAGTTAAATACATCACAATACAGCAAAAGGTTTAGAACCAGTAAATGGTTCCAAACCTAATGGATATGTTAAGCTGAACTTAATTGTCCTTATTTAATTTCTACTTCAGCGCCAGCATCTTCGAGCTGTGCTTTAATTGATTCTGCATCGTCTTTATTTGCTCCTTCTTTTATTGTTGCCGGAGCAGAATCAACCAATTGTTTACTTTCTTTAAGTCCTTGTCCTGTTATTTCTTTAACTAGTTTTACAACTTGTAATTTGGCATTTCCGGCTGCAGTTAAAACGACATCAAATTCAGTCTTCTCTTCTGCCGCACCTTCTCCGGCACCAACCTGGGCTGCTCCTGCAGCGATTACAGGTGCTGCTGCTGGCTCAATACCATGTTCTTCTTTTAAAATATCTGCTAATTCGTTAACTTCTTTTACTGTTAAGTTAACCAATTGGTCTGCAAGCGTTTTTAATTCTGCCATTGTATTCTTGTTTTTGAATTATTAAAAATTATTGTTTTTCTGATAAAGTTTTTAGTGCTCCTGTTAATTTGTTTTGACCTGATTTAAGTGCAGAGATCACGTTATTCATTGGGCTTTGTAATTGTAAGATAATGTCTCCAATGAGTTCATCTTTTGATTTTAGTTCTGCAAGTGTTTCAACCTGGTCGTCGCCATAATAAAAGCTTTCTTCCACGTATGCAGCTTTCAGGATGGGTTTTTCATGTTTTTTGCGAAATTCTTTGATCAGTTTTGCACCAGCGTTGCCGGTTTCACAAAACATGATAGATGTTGAATTTTTTAAATTGTCTTCAAAGCCGTTTGATAATTCTTTATCTGATGCTTTTAGTGCTTTTTTGATCAATGTATTTTTAACTACTTCCAGGCGAATGTTGTTTTCAAAACATTTTCTTCTTAATTCACCTGTATCTTCAGCATTCAGTTCAGAGATATCTGTTAAATACAGATGACTGTGCTCGTTTATTTTTCGTGTCAGGTCTTTAATGATCGTATCTTTTACTCCTTTGGGTTTCATGATCAAAAGTCTTTAAGTTTTTATTCTTCTAATATTGATTTTTTGTCAATTTTGACACCCGGGCTCATTGAACTGGACAGGTGAATCGACTGGATATAGTTTCCTTTAGCTCCGGATGGCCTTAATGTTTTTAATGTTTGAAGCAGTTCTTTTACATTATCTGCAATTTGCTTTGGTTGAAAAGATACTCTTCCGACAGGTGTATGTATTATTCCTGTTTTATCAACTTTAAAATCTATTTTGCCTAATTTGACTTCTTTGACGGTTTGGCCTACATCATTGGTTACTGTTCCGCTTTTCGGGTTTGGCATTAATCCTCTCGGGCCCAAAACTTTTCCCAATTTCCCGATTTTAGGCATTACTTGTGGAGTGGTGATAATCACGTCCATATCTGTCCATCCATTTTGAATTTTTTCAACAAACTCGTCAAGGCCGACAAAATCTGCTCCTGCATCTTTTGCTTCTTGTTCTTTTTCGGGCGGAACCAGGGCCAGTACTTTAAGTGTTTTGCCTGTTCCGTTTGGCAGGCTCACGGTTCCCCTTACCATTTGGTCGGTCTTCCGGGGATCTACGCCCAATTTGACATCAATATCAACTGATGCATCAAATTTAGCATAGTTGATTTCTTTGACCAGCTTCGCTGCATCTAATAATTTATATTCCTTGGATTTATCAAGTTTTTCCAGCGACTGTTTTTGATTTTTTGTTAGCTTACCCATTATTATTTAGTTTTTTTCAAATGGTGATTTTCCTTTTACTGTAATTCCCATGCTCCTTGCAGTTCCGGCAACCATTTTCATTGCTGATTCGGTCGTGAAAGCATTCAGATCAGGCATTTTGTCTTCGGCAATTTTTTGCACATCGTCCCAGCTGATTGATGCAACTTTATTTGTTTTGGGTTCCGGTGATCCTGATTTTACTTTTGCTGCTTCTTTTATTTGTACAGCAACCGGGGGCCTCTTGGTTATAAATGTAAACGATTTATCCGTGAAGACAGTAATTTCAACAGGTATTAATTTTCCCTGGCTTTCCTGTGTCTTCGCGTTAAATTGTTTACAGAACTCCATTATATTTACTCCTTTTGCACCCAAAGCAGGCCCAACAGGAGGAGAAGGATTGGCAGCGCCTCCTCTTATTTGTAATTTGATAATATCACTTACTTTTTTAGCCATGATAAATTTCTTAATATATTTTATTCTCTTTCTACTTGCATGAAGCTGAGTTCAAGTGGCGTTTTACGGCCAAATATTTTCACGCTTACTTTTAGTTTTTTCTTCTCTTCGTTTACATTTTCAATGATTCCATGGAAGCCACTAAACGGGCCATCGGTAACTTTAATCCTTTCACCCACGCAAAATGGTTCATTGATTGTTTCATCAGTTGTTGATAATTCATCAACTTTTCCTAATATTCTGTTGACCTCACTTTGTCGCATAGGTGTAGGTTTTTTATTTGCTTCACCTAAAAACCCTATGACGTTTGTAACATTTTTTAGGATATGAGGTATTTCACCATCCATTTGTGCCTCTACCAATACATATCCTGGAAAAAAATTACGTTCTTTTTTTATTTTTTTGCCGTTTCTTACCTGGTATGTTTTTTCCGTGGGTACTAAAACCTGGGACACGTAATCTTCAAGATTCAGGTGTTTGATTTCTTGTTCTATCAGTTGCTTAACTTGTTTTTCTTTGCCACTGATAGCCCTTAGTACATACCATTTTTTATCTGATTCACTCATAAATGACAGTCGAGAATTAGTAGAACATTTGATATACAAATTCCATTATGTTTCTGAATGAGAAGTCCATAATGAATACAATCAATGAAATGATCAAAGTAGCAATCATGACAATGATTGCACTGTTTTGTAACTCGGGCCAGGTAGGCCATGTTACTTTGTAGACCAGTTCCTGAAATGCTTCTTTAAAATATCTAATTATTTTCATAAATATTGCTGAATAATATGGCACGGATGGCAAGACTCGAACTTGCAACCTTTGGTTTTGGAGACCAGTGCTCTACCAATTGAGCCACATCCGTGTAAAAAAGTCCGGGAATAAAAAAGTGAATTCCTGAACTTTTATAATATCATTAAATAATTTAATCTACAATTTCAATTACCTGTCCGGCACCTACAGTACGGCCACCTTCTCTGATAGCGAATCTAAGGCCCTGGTTAATTGCCACTGGATAAATCAATTCTACAGTAATCGTGACATTATCGCCTGGCATTACCATTTCACGACCTTCTGGTAAATGAATGTTTCCAGTCACGTCAAGAGTTCTTAAGTAAAACTGTGGCCTGTAATTGTTATGGAAAGGAGTATGACGTCCGCCTTCTTCTTTTTTAAGTACATAGATTTCAGCTTTGAACTTAGTGTGGGGAGTGATTGAACCGGGTTTAGCGATGACCATCCCGCGTTTGATCTCATCCTTGTTTACACCTCTTAAAAGCAAACCTACATTGTCACCAGCTTCACCGTAATCAAGAATTTTACGGAACATTTCAATACCAGTTACAACTGTTTTCTTTTTATCATCACCTAAACCAATCATTTCCATTTCGTCTCCAGAATTCACAACACCTGTTTCAATTCTACCAGTTGCTACTGTACCACGTCCTGTAATTGAAAATACGTCTTCAACAGGCATTAAGAATGGTTTGTCTTTGTCCCTGGTTGGAGTAGGAATGTACTCATCAACAGCGTCCATAAGCTCTTGAATCCTGTCAAGCATATCTTTTTCGCCGTTTAAAGCACCTAATGCAGACCCTTTTACTAAAGGAGCATCTTGCCCGTCAAATTCATAGAAATCGAGTAATTCCCTTACTTCCATCTCGACCAGTTCAACGAGTTCTTCATCGTCAACAAGGTCAACTTTGTTCAGGAATACAACAATTTTGGGAATGTTTACCTGACGTGCAAGCAAAATATGCTCTCTTGTTTGTGGCATTGGTCCATCAGGAGCTGCTACTACCAAGATGGCCCCGTCCATTTGAGCTGCACCTGTAACCATGTTTTTAACATAGTCGGCATGACCCGGGCAGTCAATGTGAGCATAGTGCCTTTTTTCTGTTTGATACTCGATATGGGCTGTTTGGATAGTTAAGCCTCTTTCTTTTTCTTCGGGGGCATTGTCAATACTATCATAGGATCTTGATTCTGCCATTCCGGTTGCCGAAAGATAATTGGTTATAGCGGCAGTAAGGGTAGTTTTACCGTGGTCCACGTGCCCGATAGTCCCAATATTAACGTGTTCTTTCGATCGTTCAAATTTTTCTTTTGCCATAGTTACTATTTATTAATAATTAATAAATTAAAATATTAATTGTTTAAAACTTTATTTATCAAGCCAATGACGGGAATTGAACCCGTGACCTCTTCCTTACCAAGGAAGCGCTCTACCTCTGAGCTACATCGGCACTAAAAAAGAAAGAGCGAGAGACGGAACTCGAATCCGCGACCCTCAGCTTGGAAGGCTGATGCTCTACCAACTGAGCTACTCTCGCCTGATGCTTTTATTTATATGCTTTTGCCCACGAATATTTATTCATCATAATATCCATGTATACACACAAACTCTCACTTCGTTGTGGGGAGGGCAGGATTTGAACCTACGAAGGCGTACGCCAGCAGATTTACAGTCTGCCCCAGTTGACCACTTTGGTACCTCCCCTCTTTCTTAGCACACGAGCCGATGGAGGGACTCGAACCCCCGACCTGCTGATTACAAATCAGCTGCTCTAAGCCAGCTGAGCTACATCGGCATTTATTCAATGAACGAAATAAATCAATAAATTGGAGCGCAAATGTACAAATATTTTATTTAGAACACAAAATTTAAGCAAATAAATTTCGTGTTCATTTGTTTAAATTTTATTTTTTAATGGCCACGTGATATTCGCCATTAACTTAATTTGTTGATTTTGTAGCATCTAAGAAGACTTCCAGTAATCATCCCTGGCGTGTCAAGTATTTTGTCATAGCCCGGTTCACCCGTTTATTTTCGATTTTTTTATTTGTCCGGTTCGCGCTTATTTATTTTTATCTTTATGTTTTATTAGTTGCTTTCTTAATGCTTCAATAGCTTCACCGGTAGATTTTTCAAAAGATTCACTTTGTTTTTTTGCAAATAATTCATGCCTGGGTATCTCTATTTTTATTTCTGTAACTTTTCCATCATTGTCCCGCGACTTTTCGTTTTTTAAAAAGACCTCTGCATCAATGATCTGTTCATGATACTGTGATAGTTTTTTAAGTTTGTTCGTTATTAATTCTTTTAAATTATCTGTCGCGTCAAAATTTACTGAATTGATTTTTATATTCATCATTTTCCTCCTTACTTATTTTTTATCCCCCCGGGGATGAGCTTGTTTATATATGTCTTTAAGTTTTTCAAATGTATTGTGCGTGTATACTTGTGTTGCTGATAAATTTGCATGCCCAAGTATTTCTTTGATTGCATTGAGGTCTGCCCCATTATTTAACATGTGTGTCGCGAATGTATGCCTGAGAATATGTGGGCTTTTTTTCTCAATGGTCGTGACTGCATCCAGGTATTTATTGACTATCCTGTATACTAATTTGGTATATATTTTTTCTCCTTTTCCAGTTATAAAAACAGGTTCTTCCTGGTTAGAAGATGCATTGATTTGCTTCCTGTAATTTAAATATTGATTAATTGATTGATTGAGATCCGAGGGGTACGGGATAATGCGTTCTTTGTCTCTCTTGCCACGTACTTTTATAAAGCATTCTTTTTGGTTAATGTTTTTCATTTTTAGTTCAGTGAGTTCTGAAAGCCGTATCCCGGTGAAATAAAATATTTCGATGATTAATTTATCCCGGGCCCCTTCAAAATCATCCGTGAATTCATAGTTATCTAATAAAATATCCATTTGGTTTTGGTCAACAAACCAGGGGAGTTTTTTTTCCGGTTTTGGTGTTAAGACCTTATCCAATGGATTTGATTTGATTTTATTTTCTTTTAAAAGGAATTTAAAAAAGGTTTTTAAGGTCGTGATTTTTCTGTTCACGGACCTCGCGGAAATGTCGTTCTCGATCATAAAAACAATCCATTTCCTGATTATATGGTCATCAATTTTTTGAAAATTAATGATTTGGCCTTTGATGTGTCGTGAAAGAAAAGCAAAAAATTGATTTAAATCCCCTTCATATGAAGTTATCGTGTGTTTTGAAAACCGTTTTTCATATTTGAGATAATGAATGAATGCTTCTCTTACTTCCATATTTTACCCGTGAAACGAATATACTAATATTCGTCTTCCTGCATTTTTTTCTTGTAGACAGCCTTTTTCAGGGTTTCACGTTTTTCTTCAGAAGGTTTTTTGAATGCCTGACGCTCCCTTAATTCTTTGCTGATACCTGTTTTTTCGAATTTCCTTTTAAAGCGCTTGAGTGCCCTTTCGATGTTTTCTCCTTCTTTGACTGGTATTTTAAGCATAATAATATGTTTTATTAATGAATTTATTAAGTTTTTAAAATCATGCAAAATTAATGAATACTCAAAATATATTCAAATGAATTTTTATTTTTTGTTGGTTTTATGTAAAATAATTATTTTCTCTCTTCTAATTTTTTACAGTAAAATAGTGCTTCATTTTAATATATACATCATCGGGGAGTAAATTATTTTTTTTAATTTCATCGAGTGCCTGAATGTTTTTTTTAAATTTCCTGTAACGGATTAATCCGTTAACCTGGTAGCTATTTAAATATGGATGCCTTAAAAGTGTTTTAAAATCCGCATTGTTCAGGTTTATTCGGGCTATTTTTGTTGTATCGGTGTAAATCAAATCTTGTATGTTGTTGAATGTTTCTTGTTTAAAATCATATACTTCTAAAAGTTGCCGGGTGTTGTAGAACCCGCCTAATAATTTCCTGTATTTAATAATCCGTTCTGCAAAAACGGGCCCGATACCATGAAGATTTTGTAATGCTTTCGGCCCTGCCGTGTTAATGTCAACCCTGATTTCGGGTGTTTCTTTTATTGATTGTTTATTCCCCGGGCTATTGAACGAGCTTTTTTTTTGCTGTTCTTTTATTATAATGTAGGGCGATAGTTTGTTGTATTGTTGTTGAGATATGCCATATATTTTTTTTAAATCTTCTTTTTTATATAGTTTTCCCCCTGCTTTTATATATTTTTTTAACGCGTTTACCTGGTATGATGTAAATCCCAGTTTTTTTAGTTGGCCGGATGAAGCCTTGTTTGGGTCAAAATGAAATAATGTGTCATTGGGAATTGATTTTGATCTTCCCTCTCGGGGTGTTATTTCTTTTTTATATAATGCAGCTTCGAATTGTTGAATTTTTTCTTTAACCTCCTCATTTTTTTGAGAAAATGCATCTGGTGTTTGGTTATTTATGAAATATTGTACTGAAATCATTCCTGTTATAATAAGCAATAGAACTATTATGCCATTTCGTTCGCTTTTCGTGAACGTGAGGTATTCTTTGAAATGCTGCTTTTGTTTCATTTTAGAATTAAAATGAATTATAATTCAGTGTACAGTATTTTTACGAGATGCAATAATACGAAATAATTTTTGATTGGAATAATTTTTTTGAATTTGTATATAG
>CAYPTK010000075.1:0-12444 GCA_964413555.1 uncultured Bacteroidales bacterium
AAACGTACCCCCGTCAACAAAAATCATTGGAATGGATGTTGATCGCGTAGTATTTGCATGAAATCCAAACGTAACGATGACAATAAGAAATAATAAAATTCTTTCCATTTTTTTAATTAATTTAAAATCGAATGTTTAAAAATAAAAAAATTAAATAGATTTATCAGTCATTTATGATTTATTTTATGGAAAAGCTGACATATTATCTTATTATTTCTCCAAATGTCAGACGGCTTCAACACGATCCCTAATGTTAAATTATACTGAATCAAAAGCCATTTTGTTTCAAAAATTCCGGGATAAAACAAATTTTTTATTCCCTTTCATTACCTGATCCATTACATATTCCAATATTTTTTGTCGGGTATCAAAAGTATATAAATCTGCAAGCCCCAACCCTTTTACTGCATATTGAATGCATTCTCTGTCATTATAAAGAGTACGATCATTCGTCTGCTGCATGTAAAAATATCCTGAATCCAGAAGTGCTTTTTCGGGGATTAGTCCCACGATTTCCGAACCTGTTACCCGGGCATCCCGTTTTTCAGCTTCCTGCTTTACTTTTTCATACACCCTGTAAACCGGGGTTTCAATAAAATTCGTAATGTTTGTAGACACCTGGACTCTTCCTTTAAATTCAGGGATATGCCATCCAATAGCTTTTACATTTTTGATCCCGGTATGACAATAGCCTTCAGAACAACATTGAGGTGCTGTTTCTCTAATTGATCTTGCTATTGATTGAGCTATTTCCAGGGATGAAGAATCAAGGTTTACATTATAAGCAATTAAAAAATTCCTGGCACCAACGGCTGTCGCACCTGTTTTATGATTAAATTTTCCGGGGCCGTAATCCGGTTTCCTGTCGATGCAATGCATCTGTTCCTTAAGTAATTCATACCCGCCTCTTCTACAATGTTCAAGCCTCTTTCGTTTGTCATCAAAAGCTGCTTCGGCATAACAATAGACCGGTATACCCAACTCATCCCCGATCTTTTTTCCTAATGCCCTTGCAAGTTGTATGGTTTCTTCCATTGTTGACTGGTGTAGAGGAATAAGCGGGCATACATCGGTTGAACCGATTCGGGGATGATGCCCTGATTGTTCGCGCATATCTATAAGTTCTGCAGCTTTTTTAACTGCCAAAAAAGCTGCTTCAAAAACACGCGAGGGCTCTCCGGCAAATGTCATCACGGTCCTGTTAACACTTTTCCCGGAATCTACATGCAGAAGATAAACGCCGGGAACACTTCTGATCTCTGTTTCAATTTTTTCTATAACAGCAAGGTCATTGCCTTCACTAAAATTAGGGACACATTCAATAAGTTTATCTTGCATACGTTTATCCGGATGTTTATTCCATCATACTACTATCTCCCATGGTCGCGACCATTATGGCTTTAATCGTGTGAAGCCTGTTTTCTGCCTGGTCAAATACAATGGAATGTTCAGATTCAAATACATCTTCCGTGACCTCCAGCCCATCTAAACCATATTTTGAATATACTTCCTGCCCTACTTTTGTTTCACGGTTATGAAAAGCTGGCAGGCAGTGAAGAAATTTCACGTCTTCATTATTTGTCAAATCTAATTTTTGTTGGTTTACCTGGTATGGTTTCAACAATTCAATTCTTTCTTTCCATAAATCTTCCTGCTCTCCCATTGAAAGCCATACATCAGTATAAATAAAATCAACACCATTTACTGCTGGTTCAGGATTTTCACCAATTAAAATATTTCCTCCATTTTCCTGGGCAATATCCATGCATTCATCTATTAATTTTTTCTCTGGCTGAAATTTAGCAGGTGCAGCAATTCTAAAATCTATCCCGAGTTTAGCTGAGCCGACAAGCAATGAATTGCACGTATTATTTCTTGCATCACCGATATAACACAGTTTTAATTCATTTAAATCCCGGTCTGTATGCTCCATCATGGTAAGAAAGTCAGCCATAACCTGCGTGGGATGGTATTCATTCGTTAACCCGTTCCAAACAGGTATCCCGGAATATTCAGCAAGTTCTTCAACCACAGATTGTCCAAATCCACGATACTGTATGCCATCATACATTTTTCCAAGCACTCTTGCTGTATCGCGAATCGATTCCTTGTGTCCAATTTGAGACCCAACGGGCCCAAGATAAGTACAATTGGCTCCCTGATCGTATGCTGCAACTTCAAAAGCACAACGTGTCCTGGTAGATGTCTTTTCAAAAATCAGGGCAATATTTTTCCCTTGTAAATACGACATCTCTGAATGATTATATTTATCAGCTTTTAATTGTAATGACAATCCTAATAAATAATAAATTTCATCAATTGAATAATCCAATAGTGTTAGAAAACTCCTTCCTTTCAATGCAATATCCATAGTAATCTCAATTTTAATAATTAAACAATACTCCCCAATTCATTCAAATTTGTATATTTTTCAATACTATTAAAAATTTTTCCTGTAAAGAAAATATATTTTTTATATTTTTATCCTGCAAAAATATAAATTAACTACAATTAAATAATATATTCATTATTTTTGTTTAGTTTTGTAATTTCAAAAATTGTGTTCCTTACAAGGAAAATTCAATGATACACTTTAGTCCTTTAGTTAAATGTAAATATACTGCAATATTATTAATTGCAACAATGATTCTTGTTGCCAATTCATGTAAAAAGTCTGCTCCAAAGGGATCAATTACAGAAGGGGTGATAGAATATAACATCAAGTACCTTGAAAATAATATGCAAAAAAACATCCCCACGAACCTGCTCCCTAAAAAAATGACCATGAAATTTAAAGATAACATTTCTAAACGGGAAATTGAAGGGTTTATGGGATTGTTTTCATTAATGCTTATCACTGACCATGAAGAAATGACTACCACGGCATTTTTAAAAGTCCTCGGTAAAAAATATTATTACAAGGGTGAGCCCAGGGAAAAAACATTTTGTTTTGATGAAATTCCCGGTATGAAAGTGGATCCAAATAATGGTATAGGAAAAAAAATAGCAGGCTTAAAATGTAGAAAAGGAAAAGTTACGTTTAAACAAGAAAAAAAGGAACCATTTAATTTCTTTTACACGCGTGAGATCAGGCTAAAAAACCCTAATTTCGGGAATCCATATAAAAAAGTTGACGGGGTACTCATGAATTTTCAGGTTAAACTAAATAAATTAAGGATGCAACTTTCTGCTGGTAAATTCACGGGTAATAACATTTCAGATGAAGAATTCGAAGTTCCTCCAGATTATAAAAAAGTAACCATGAAAGACATGGATGAAATTTTAAATACACTAATGGAATAAGCCATTTTTTAGACAATCCCTATCATATTTCTGTTTGCTATACGTTAAAAAATTATTATTATATTTAATTTCTTACATTTAAATGACGGGGTAAATTGTAAAACAATATAATGTGTGCAAAAAAATCAAATAACAATACTAACAAATCATCATTATTCATTTATGATGAACGCTTTCAATTCATCCTGGGATTATTCCTGCTCTTTTTTGCTGCCTTTTTAACATTTGCCTTTATATCATATTTTTTCACATGGAAAGCCGATCAAAGTTTCGAGTGGGGATCATCATTATCAGGTGCAGATGTTACAGTTCAGAACTGGGCAGGAAAAACCGGTGCCAAACTCGCTAATTTATTTATTTTAAAACTCTTTGGTATATCTTCATTTATTATACCACTCGTTATGATCATCGGCGGCCTGAGGCTGATAAATATTAAAACATTCCGGTTGGCGCCTTTTATCAGGGGATCAATTATTGGACTATTATTGCTTTCCATTGTTTTAGGATTTTTATCAGGAACTTTGAATGGATACTTGGGAAGCGGTTTGGGTGGACACTATGGGTATTCGATAAGCGCGTGGCTAAATGCATTTATCGGGAAATTCGGCACCGGGCTTTTGCTTTCAATAACCGTGATTACCTATGTTATTTTTTTATTTCCTGCTTCATATCAATATTGTAAAAAACATTTTTATAAAATAACAGGACGAGAAGAAGAATTCCCGACAAGTCCAGCATATTCCGGAAAGGATGAACGTGAATCCAGCAATGAAGAAGAAAACACTGATGAAACAGGATCATCCCTGGAAACAGACCTGGTTTTCGAAACTGAAAAGATCAATGAAGACAACACCGGGAATTATGATTATCAGGATGTAGAAGGGATTGATGACACTCGAAACGAAGATCAAAAACAGGAAGAATCTTCATCCGAAGATGAAGATGTTGAACTTACAGTAGAACAACAAAATGCTGAAGAAAACGGGGTATTGAATAAAGAAATATCACAAATGGAGGATTATGACCCCACGCTTGACTTGTCCAATTATAAACTTCCTCCTTTAGATTTACTGGAAAAACATGAATCCAATAATTTTGAAGTAAGTGATGAAGAGTTGATAGGCAATAAAAACAAGATAGTAGAAACATTTGCCAACTTCAAGATACAGATTAATAAAATAAAAGCGACCATTGGCCCTACAGTAACATTGTATGAAATTGTACCTGCCCCGGGAATTCGCATATCAAAAATCAAAAATCTGGAAGATGATATTGCTTTAAGCCTTGCTGCATTAGGAATCAGGATTATTGCTCCCATCCCGGGCAAAGGAACAGTGGGAATTGAAGTTCCAAATCAGCATCCACAAATCGTGTCCATGCGTTCAATCCTCAATTCCAGGAAATTTCAGGAAACAAAACATGATCTTTCTATAGCAATAGGAAAAACCATTTCCAATGAAACATTTGTATTTGACCTTGCAAAAATGCCCCACCTATTAGTAGCAGGAGCAACAGGTCAGGGTAAATCAGTGGGGTTAAATGCTATTATTACATCTTTATTATACAAAAAACATCCTGCTCAACTAAAATTTGTATTAATAGATCCTAAAAAAGTTGAGTTAAGTGTATACTCTAAAATCGAGAAACATTTTCTGGCTAAGTTGCCTGATGACTCGGAAGAAGCAATTATCACGGATACCCAAAAGGTAATTACAACGCTCCATTCACTAACAGTAGAAATGGATAACCGGTACAGTTTATTAAAACAAGCCAGGGTTCGCAACATAACAGAATATAATGAAAAATTCATTTCTCGTAAACTGAACCCGGAGAATGGCCACCGCTATATGCCATTCATCGTGGTCATTATAGATGAATTTGCAGATTTAATCATGACAGCTGGTAAAGAAGTGGAAAGTCCGATTGCCCGTCTTGCCCAACTTGCCCGGGCCATAGGAATTCACCTGATCATAGCTACACAGCGGCCAACAACCAATATCATTACAGGTGTAATTAAAGCCAATTTCCCGGCAAGAATAGCTTTCAAAGTCACCTCAATGATAGATTCCCGCACTATTCTTGACTCACCTGGGGCAAATCAATTGATAGGCCGGGGTGATATGCTCATCACATCAGGAAACGACCTGGTACGTGTTCAATGTGCTTTTGTAGATATCTCTGAAATCGAAGCATTAACTGATTTTATAGGTTCACAGCAAGGCTACCCCTCTGCCATGATGCTACCGGAATACAAATCCGATGAAGATGCAGATAAAGCAGAAGTGGACCTCTCGAAACGCGACGACCTGTTTGAAGAAGCCGCCCGGTTGGTTGTCATACATCAACAAGGATCAACATCTTTGATCCAACGAAAATTTTCCATTGGATACAACCGTGCCGGGAGAATTGTTGATCAACTGGAAGCTGCTCAAGTAGTAGGCCCGTTTGAAGGAAGCAAAGCACGAAAAGTATTAATCCCGGATGAATACACACTGGAACAACATATTAATTCGTTATAAATATAATCTCATGACAATGAGAAAACATTGGATACAGAAGGAGAAAGGATTAAAAGCAAGCATCCGAACATTATAGCGTCAAACTTATAAATATATAAAACACAAACACTTAATAAATCATAAACTCATGAAACATTTTTATATCTATATATTAGCCTTTGTCCTAGGATTGCCCGTGAATGCACAAACTTCTGAAAAAGCAAATAATATTCTTTCCAAAGCTTCTGATAACATTAAATCATATAAAAGCATAAAACTCACGTTTACATTTACTCATGAAAACCTGAAAAATGAAACGTTGGAAACACAAAACGGCACACTATTACTGAAAGGAAACAAATACTATATTTCAATGCCCCATACCGAGATATATTACAATGGCAACACCATGTGGAATTATATCAAAAATGCCAACGAAGTCAACGTGATTAAACCTGAATCTGATACAACAAGCGGAGCGCTTGACTTCACGAATCCAAAGCAATTGTTTACAATAGAGGAAGAAGATTATAAAAGCAAATATGTTGGAGAAATAACAAAAGACGGCAAAACATATCATAAAATAGATTTATACCCGCGAAACCTGGAACTGGATTATCACAGGATCCGTGTTTTAATTGATGAACAGGCAAAGCTTATTCAATACGTTAAAGTGTTCAGCAAACAAGGTGAGCATTTTATTTTTGAAGTAAATAATTTTAACACGAACCTTGATGTACCTGATGATAAATTTACTTTTGACAAGTCAAAATACCCGGATGTCGAGGTAATTGATATGAGGTTTTAATAAAAAAAGTCTTTTATATTTCGAATTTCACATCCCGATAAGTGTATTTATAATCATCCGGGTGAGTGGCTAATATTTTAGTCATGGCTCTGTACATTAAAAAGGCCGGCATTGTTCAGGAGTAGACGAGCATCAGGCATTAATTTTGCCCGGGATATTTGATCCTCCCGTGATAGATTTTCCTCAGTTTCATCTTGAATATTCCTTTGATCATGGATATATCCTTAAAAGTTATGTTTGCATCATGAAACTGTTCCTGGTTCACCTGGTATTCAATAATTTCATCAACAAGCTGATTGATGATTTTCTCTGTAGGTTCTTTATAACTTCTTGAAGCAGCCTCAACGGCATCCGCCATCATGAGTACAGCTGTCTCTTTTGAAAATGGTGTTGGCCCGGGGTATTTAAATTTATTTACATCAACTTCTTTCTCCGGGTATTTTTTAAGGTAAGACTTGTAAAAATACTGCACGGTGGTTGTCCCGTGATGCATCCTGATGAAATCAACAATTGGAGCCGGCAGTTTATTTTTTTGGGCTAACTGGATTCCTTTGGTCACGTGTTCAATAATAATCTTTGCACTTTCATCAAACTCAAGGGCATCATGCGGATTTTTTTCTGCTTCCAGGTTTTCAATATAATAACTGGGCTTTTCAATTTTTCCAATATCGTGATATAAAGCTCCTGCCCTTGCTAATAGCGAGTTGCCTCCGATATGATAAATGGCTTCTTCGGCAAGATTGGCCACCTGTATAGAATGTTGAAACGTTCCAGGCGCTTTTTCTGCCATTTGCCTTAATAAAGGTTGATTGGAATCAGACAATTCAATAAGGGTAGCATCTGAAATAAAGCCAAATAATTTCTCGAAAATGTATATTAGCGGGCATGATGTTAAGATTAACAATCCATTGATACCAAACCATAAATAATCTCTCCAGTGAATATTTAATATATCGGCTTCTTTGATGATGGAAATACCAAAATAAACAATGCCATATGTCAAAAAAACAAGCGCAGCAGCAAGAAATAATTTCCCCCTGCGATATAAGTTCGTGAGGCTAAAAATGGCGACAATTCCTGCCGAAAAATTCATGAAAACAAATTCAAAGCTGTTCGGAGCGTTGAATCCCACTACCAGGATGGTAACAATATGAATAAACAAGGCCAGCCTGGCATCATAAAAAGTTCTGATAATGATCGGGAGCAATGCAAACGGGACGATATAAAGACTGATTTCACTATACCGGACCAACAGGCTTGACACGGCTATAAAAAACAGTACAAGGAATAACATGAACGTTGTTTTCAAACTGTCCTGTAATATTTCTCTCCTGAAATTCCATAAAAACAAAAACAACATCAACATGGAGACAAAAACAAAAATAATTTGCCCGATTAAAATCAACACGTTTGACGTTCCTACACGTTGTTGGTAACTTCTTTTCAAAGATTGCAAAATCCTGTATTTTTCCCCTTTTACCACGTCACCCTTGGAGATGATGCGTTGTCCTTTCTGTACCATTCCTTTGGTTATTGATACGTTATCAAGGGCATTGTTCATTACTTTTCGTGTATTTCCTTTATCATATTTTAGATTGGCTCGCAAAAACTGGTTATAATCAATTGTTTGAAGGAAAGGCCACAAATCTTCTTTGTATCGTGCAGGGATACTGTCTTTAAACCGCTGTACCCGTTTTTTAACAAATTTATATGCCTGTTTATGTGTTAAAACTTCTGTCAGCTTATATTTACTGTTATTATCATTGTAACTGACATAAACGGTATAGACGCTGTCGCTTCCTATTAATTCATCATTCACATCCACTTTTTCGATGATTCCTTTATTATAAACAAATGATAAAATGTTGGTTATATAACCAATGCAATCATCTTTTACCTGGATCAGTTGTCTTCTACGGTAATAATTTAAATCAGTAATCGTATCAACGTTCCATCGTGACCGGAGGTATTCATTCCATGTTGAGTTAAATTGCTTTGTAAACTCCCGTGCTTCTGATTCCTGTACTTGTTTATTCATATTAAAATAAGGGCGCAGGTCCTGTAATACACTATCTTTTTCCGACTTAATATGTTCTCTTGATTTGTAAACCGGGAAGTCAAATGGAGCAATAAGGTTTTCGTGCATCCAGGGCTTTCCTTTTTGAAACTCGTATTGAAACTTTGCCTGTCGGGGAATTAGGTATACAATGGCCACAACACTGATAATAAACAATAAGGTTCTGTATATTACCGGAAAATGGTCCCGTATGTAATGTATGATTTTATTCATATGTATGAATTTAGTTGATCGTTGAAATTACATTACCCAGGAAAGGAAAAACCAGGTGGGCAATATATTTTCAACTCTTCAACAATATATGGCAAATATATAAAATTCTCAGGCAAATTATATAATCATTCATTTTAGTTCAGTGTATGAATGTTTTATTGAACATTATTGTTCACGAGGTTTGTTGATTTTATATCGTTTTAATATTCTTATTCATAGATGAGTCCCCTGTTTTTGATGTTCCAAACCATTTATGCCTTTTTTTAGCTATAATTCTGTATAAATAATCTCTTACAGATCGTGGTAAAAACCTTGTCACATAAATTATTTTCCAGGGAAAATTCATAGATTCAATTATTTTTAAGACAGCAGAAGAACGGGTAAATACTTTATTATTTTTAATAACAATTATAAAATCGGGATTTACACCCAATGAATATTCATGGATAAGCCTGTGTCCCGTATTACTTTGAGACGGAATAAACATAAACCTATTTTGAGGATCATGATGTTTAAGGAATCTTACTAGTCCGTTGCACAAATTGCAAACTCCATCGTATATAATTTTAATATCTTTCTTTTGTTTTATCCTGTTTCGCGTCATATATGCTTTACTTAACATTATCATTTTCTTTTTCTGTCTTTTGTTTTATCACTGCCTTTTTTTTCCATTTTCCGGTTTGATACCTTATATAATAAAGAATCACGGCACCACCCCATGAAATGGGGAAAGACCACCAGATACCAGCCGGGCCTATTTTATCAGACAAAAAATAAGCAATGGGTATTCGAAGAACCCATAAAGTTAATATATTAACCAGCATTGGAACAAATGTATCCCCTGCCCCTCTCAGGAATCCGGCAACAACAAACATCACGTTAAACACGATATAAAATGACCCGATAATTGAAAGATAATTATATCCCTCCCGTATCACTTGTTCATCAAGGATGAATAGCCTCATTAATCCTTTTCCAAAGACAAGCACGATGAACCCGATAAACACGGCCACTCCCGATGTCATGATAAATGCAGCCTTTAACCCCTTGTATGTCCGGTACATCTTTTGAGCGCCAATATTTTGTCCAACAAATATTGACAATGCATTTCCAAAAACCATTGCCGGCATCGTGGCCAGTGAATTAATCCTTGCTCCCACGGAATAAGCGGCAAGTACATCCGTGCCAAATAAGTTAACAATAGCCACGAGAGCTAAAAAACTCAAAGCAACTGATGTCTGTTGTAAACCGGTTGGCAGGCCGATACGCACGCTTTTTCGAAACAGGTCCTTGTCGAATCGTAATTTCAACCATGATATTTTAAATATATCCCGGGTTCGTTTCAAATAAATAAATGCAACGAAAAACCCAATCCCCTGGGCTAACACTGTTGCAAGAGCAATGCCTTCAATACCACTGTCAAACACGATCACGAACAAGATATCAAATACAATATTCAGCACGGTAGATACGACTAAAAAATAAACCGGTGTTTTGGAATCGCCCAATCCCCTCAGTACAGCATTGGTACCATTAAAAAAGAATAAAAATACAGACCCGCTAATAAATATATTAAAATACATCAATGCCTGGGGCATCACTTTACCGGGTAGTTGAATTAAACGAAAAAGATCATCACTAAACACGATACCAAGTAATGGAACAAGCAGTGAAATAAAAAACAAAAAAATATACATGGTCTCAATAGCACGTTTAACACGGGAGATGTCTCCTGCTCCATAATATTGTGCAATCACCACGGTAGTTCCTGTAACCAATCCGATGATTAATGAAATCAATGCAAAAATAATGGGAAATGAAGCGCCAATAGCTGCCAGTGCTTCTTTTCCGATAAACTGTCCAACAATAATACTGTCAACAAACACATATAATTGTTGAAGGACATTGCCAAGTAGCATGGGCAGTGCAAACCGGAATATTATCCTGTATTCATTTCCCTTTGTGAGTTCCTGCATTCTTCATTTTTTTGAAGGCGTAAAAGTAATAATATATAGAGAATCCTAAAAAAGAATTACAAATTGTAGATAAATTGATCATAAAATGATTTCCTTTTTAAAAAATGATTATCTATAAAATAAAGTTTCGTTGACACTGAAAACGTTATTTTTTTATATTTTACAAAATTCATATGAAAAAAATTCATATTTTTGTCTTTATTGTTTAATATCTAAAATGTTATTAAAATGAAAACACTTAATTTATTTCTCACATCAGCTTGTATACTTTTATTTATTACTGCACAAGCACAACAGAATAACTCCCCTTTAAAAAAAAGGAATGGTGTTTATGATTATGGCACATCAAATCACACCTCCACAATCAACAAAAAATCTACCCTGGCAGAAAAATATCAGTTAAATAGCTACCTATGGAGCTATTATGATGATGGAAATTGGTTAAAATTATATAAGGAAGTTTACACGTATGAAAATGATACAATACAAACTTTAGAAGAATTTTATTTTGAATTGGAAGCAAATCAATGGGTTGCTGATGAAAGCTATACTTATGTATTGCATAAAGATGGAAGGATAGATAAAGAATATGACACTGATGAAAGTTATATAGATTATATTTATGACACCAATAATAATCTAATTGCTAATTTTTATATACGCATGAATACTCCTCCTTCTGACTATGACACCTTAGATGTATTCTTGTATTACTTAGATACGAATGGAAACCCATTATTAGATTATCATTTGGAATGTGATAATAATTTAAATTCCTGTAATTTGTCTACTATAGATTCTTTTGCCTACAATTCAGAAGGTGTATTAACTGCAAGAATACTTTTTTCTCCTTTTGGAATAATGGAAAAAAATGAATACACATATGACAGTAATGGATACCGGACATCCAGTTTGGAATGTCACCCGAATTCAAATCAATGGGATTCAATAGAAAAAAGAATATATTATTATGACAGCATAGGAAATCCCATTGAAGAAATAAAATATGAATATACGACAGAATGGGTTCCGACCTGGAAAATCAAATATAATTATAATTATTTGTATACATTATCGGATATTATTATGCCAGCTTCCGATTGTTATTGGCCAGATAATCCACATGTAAACATGATAAAAGGATACATTGAATATGAATACATTAATGATGAATGGGAAGTAAGTGACACAGGTATCTATAATTATTCGTTGGAAACAGTTCAGCACGTCCATCATGCAACGCGAGAAGATATCGGGGTGTATCCGAACCCTGCAGATGATTTCATTACTATTGAAAGCAGAACTGTCAAACAAGGAGAAATTTACATCTTTGATTCGTATGGTAGAAATGTCATAAGCAAACCGTTTACAAATGGACAACAAATCCAGTTAACTACTTTAAACAAGGGAATCTACCTATATAACATCATTATAAACGGGGAAATCCATAAAGGAACATTGATCAAAGAATAAATTATATTAAAAAATAATTAAAAATAACCTGTATTAAACCTGATACAGGTTATTTTTTTATAGAGATGGCTTTATTAAAAAAATTATGCCTTACAT
>CAYPTK010000076.1:0-12359 GCA_964413555.1 uncultured Bacteroidales bacterium
CGTCTGCCGAACCACTGCCGAATCGTCTATGATTAATATGCCGTGCTTGTTCATGATTTATTTTTATTTATTGATTCGTATTCCCGTTTATACACGAGTGTATCGTCTACATACCTGTAATTAGCAATACGCTTGCAAAATTCTTTGAATCCTGTTTTGTTGGAGACATAATAGTGATATTTGTCAAGTTTGTCTTCCATAGCTGAAGGGTTGCATGTGAACCCGTGCTCATCTATGTATTCATGGGTTACAGCAATGGCTACCTGGTGTTGAAACTGCTCTTCAATGCTGCCTGTTCCCAAATAAAACGATTCATATAGTTGTGAATCGTTTGTTTTTTGCGGACACGGGGTGAATTTGCAATGACGGGGTTGGGCACCACCTAGTATGCAATGCTTTTGTGCATCAAAAAACACGCAATGGATATCCCTGTGTAGCTTAAATGTTCCCGAGATGTTGCTGATCTGTTGTTCTAATTTCTCTTCAAATAATGTTTGCCACGAGATATTCAGTTTTTTCGTGATCCTCTCCATATCCGGAATAGTTACCAGGGTTTCTTTCGCGCAGGCTCCTTTGTTAGCACATGTTTTGCAATTATAGATCATCCCAACCGGGTGGTTGTTAGGTAGACGTGCCAGCTTTAATTTTTGATCCCGGTCTGTCACGATATTGTCATATATGCTCAACAATGATTTATTATAGTCCTGTTCATGCCATTCGGTCCCGTTGCGTTCTATGTATTTCCGGGTGAGCTGAGAAGCTACTGACTGCTCCCACAATTTTTGTTTTTGAGCAGTGGTGGTACAATTGGATGTCCAGGGCATTACATTTGTTTCGTTGTTGTTATTGCAAAAGAAAAACTCGCAGGTCCGCGGTTTATAGTCATGAACAGAGCACTTTTTTGTTTCATCTAAAAACACGCACGAATGGTCCTGTTTCTTGGCGATCATGAATAGGCCACTTTTTTTTGATATTCCCTGCTGAATATAATTGTCAAATACCTGCCTGTCATCAATATTCAAGTGATTTGCAAGCCTGTGAATATCAAGTATGGTTAAAGGGATTTCATAATAGCAGCATTGGCCGCATGCAGTGCATCGTGACATAATTATATATTTTAAGTGTTTATATTTATTAATTGTGACATGTTTTGCCTTCTCACGTATTTCATCAACACTTCTCCTGTTGACGTGCGAAACATGATTTTTCTTCCCTGCCGGCTGCCCGTGCTTTCTGCAACAACACGGATTCCTTCCTGACGTAAAAGTTGGTAAGCGATGTCTATGTTTTTTTGCCCGATACGAAACATCCCGTTTGTTGCCTGAATCACTTCTGAACCTCCAAATACTTTTGCAATTAAGTCTTTTCTTGAAGCTCCATGATCAATCATCTTTTGGATGAGTTTTTCAATGGCGATATTTCCGAATTTGGGAGAAGGGAGCTCCTTTCCGTTCCACAAAGGCAGCATATAATGGTTGATCCCTCCAATTTGCCGGCTCCGGTCGTAAAGACACACGGATATGCACGAGCCCAAGACTGTCACCACTTCACACGCCCGGGTGCTGACAAATATTTTAGACGGATTTAAAAAATACGAATGTTTATTGTTCATCTGCTTGTTCTTCTTTATGTGTTCATTATTAGATACTGATATATTGATCGTTTTAACATTACAGGCATATAGAAGTGCTTATATCAAAATATTTCATTCTCTCCGTCAAAAAATACTTCATTGCCATTGGACGATGTATGGCCGACCAGTTCACCTGAAGAATCTTCGGGCATGTTTATTGTAAACACGGTTCCTTGATCAGAGTGCTCCAAGCTGATATCGCCCCCCATCATCTCGAGTACTCCTTTGGTTACAGCCAATCCAAGTCCCAACCCTTTATTTTCGGAGTTGATGGAATGGTTGATCCGGTAAAACCGGTCAAATATTTTTTCACTATTTTCCCTGCTAATACCAATTCCCTGATCGTGAAATGAAACCATAATATGATCATCAGCAATGGAAAGGGTTATTTTAATATGACTGTTTTCAGGACTGAATAATATTGAATTGCTCAGTAAATTGGAACAAACAAGCTGAAGTTTGTCCGGGTCGGTTTTGAAAAAATCCTGTTCACGTGTAGTAGAAGAATTGGTGTATTGAAATTCGACGTTAACATGTTTTTTATCACTTAACATTTTATATGTATTAATCACGTTTGTAATCAAATCTATGACTTTGACCTTAGATATTTCAGGAAAAAATTCACCGGCCTCGAGTTTGGCTGCCGCGAATATATTTTTCAACTGAAAGTCCAGTTCAAATGCTTCTTCATGGATCATCCGGGCAAAATCCTGCATTTTCTCATAATCTTCTTTCTTCATATTCATCAAATGTTCTGTAAGTCCGAGTATTGATGCAAACGGATTAATGATATCATTGGTTATGTTGGAAATAAAGTGGCTTTTCATGGATTCGGATTCTTCCAGTTTTTTATTCACGTTTACCAATTTATCTGTCATTTCCCGTAGTTCATGCATTATTTCATTATTTTGTTGAAACCGCTTTTGCAGTTCATCCAGCAGTTGTTGGTCTGTTAGTTTACTCATGATACTATAGTTTTAAAAGGTTTTTTGAAATATGGTTGGTTTTATTTGATTCAAAGGAAGACTCATGCCAATTATGGACTCGCTGTGCCCTATGATCAGGTAACCATGTGGCTTGAGTTTTTTACATAACTGGCCGAGTACTTGTTCCTGTACCTCACGATTAAAATATATCAGGGTATTCCGGCACAATATAATATCAAATGTATCACTGATCTGGTATTTTTCTTCCAACAAATTAAGAGTAAAAAAGTTGACTCGTGTTTGTAGTTCGGGAACTACCTTTACCAGTTTTTTTCGCGGGTCTGCATTCTTCAAAAAATATTTTTTCTTGATTTCCATTGGTACCTGTTCTACCTTTGCCAAAGGATAGACTCCTGTTCGTGCTGTTTGAATGCTCTCGGCTGACACGTCGCATGCAGATATGTCAAAGTCAAATTCCAATCCCCGTGACCTGGATTCCAACAAACTGATGACCAGCGTGTAGGGCTCTTCGCCTGTAGAGCAACCGGCGCTAAATATTTTGATCTTTTGATGTAACCGGTGGCGTGCTAACTTGGGAAGAACGGTGCCGGTAAGAAAATCAAAATGTTCCTTCTCCCTGAAAAAATCGGTCTTATGGGTGGTGACTACATCAATCATATTTTGTATTTCTTCTTCATTATCATGATGAAACACGTATTCAAGATATTCTTTATATGTATTCATATTCAACACCTTCAAGCGTTTTTTTAACCGGCACTGGAGCATTAATTTTTTTTGCCCCGGCATCTTTACTCCATAGTTGGTTTGTATGAACTGGCTTAATTTTTTAAACTCGGTATCAGATAACGTGTCATCTATTAAATAATTCTTTTGCTTGTTATCTCTTGCTGTATCTGTATCGTCTGACATCAAAATTTTTGTTTCCATGGGTTTAAAGTTTTATATTTGAATATGGTCTTGCCTGCTTGTTTTAATATATTGATTCATCATTTTACTTATCAATTCACCCGATGAAACGGGTTTAAGAACAAAATCATCCCATACTTTATTTTCAGGTGCAGTGTCGTCATTATAAAAGGAAAATCCTGTCTGCATGATCACGGGTATCCCGGGGCGTATCTTTTTGATCTTTTCTGCTGCTCTTATGCCATTCATGTCCGGCAACTGAATATCCATTAATACCAGGTTTATCTCTTTTTGGTTTTTAATGCAATTGACGGCCTGGTATGCATGGCTTGCAAAACATGTCTTGATGTTGTATTCGTCAAGTATCTCCTGTAAATAAAGGGTTGATGATTCATCATCTTCTACAACCAATACGTTCATGTCATTAACCTCATGGCCAACAGGTACATTTTTTAATTCATCTATTGATCGTGTTGATGGTTGGCACGGCACCGTGAAATAAAATGTCAATCCCCTGTCCCGGCCTGTTTCAAAACTCAAGGTGCCATCTAAAATTTCTAATATATAACTGCATATAATCAACCCCATTCCTTCATTTCGAAATTGTGAAATATTTTCTTTTGTTAAATTATTACAAACCATTTCTTCTTGTTCCGGGTTATAACGCGAGCGGGTGTCTTGAACAAAAAAAGTAATTTCCTGATCTTCAGAAAAATTATATCCTATCTTTATATGCCCGCTGCTTATATATTGAACTGCATTATTCAAAAGTTGTTCAAAAATGCAGGTTATCATGGTCTCATCTATATTCATCGTGGCATGCACCTCCTCCGCGGGCGGATTTAATACAAGTTGAATATCCCCGTTTTTTAATTTTTTGTGATGCCCCACTGTTTTTTGAAAAATTTTATGTAAAAATTGGTTCAATTTCACGGGTTTGGGCTGTGGCTTTATAATTCCTGCCTGTAGCTGAGATAAATAAATAAGGTTGTCAATACAATGCAATAATTGCCTGCCATTGTCTATTATAATATCCAGAAATAAATCCTTTTTATCTGTATGTGTTGTTTTAAGTAATTCACTAAATCCCATGATTGCATTTAAAGGCGTGCGTATCTCGTGGTTGATATTGCTGAAAAATATTTCTGCTAGATTATTCATGTTTATTCTCTTTTGTATTTAGATGTATGGATTTTCAAATCTGGTTTCTTTTTATAATCATGTTCGTGTATGTAAAAGTCTTGTCACGTGCCGGTTCCTTTTTTAATATTCCTGGCAAGGATATGTCCCTTGCCAGGAATATTGGATTATTCATTAGAACTTTTCATATTCATCATTCTTGTTTGTTGCTTGCTTTTTGCCCGGGTTGGCATCCCCGAGGTTGATATCTATTCCTTTTTTATCATCGGTACCAGGATTTGCCGTTCCCCCATTTCCCGAATTGCCATTGCCCCCTGCCCGTGCAAACTGGCCTGCATAAGCATGTTGTTTGCCCTGATTTTGAATTTGAGCAACTTTAGGTGCTTCTTTTTGAAGCTGCTTACGCTGTTTGCTATTATTTCTCACGCCATTACCATTCATCTTAAAGAAAGAAGTAATGTCTAATAGCTGATCTGCCTGGCTTGAAAGCTCTTCAGAAGAGGTTGCCATTTCTTCGGATGCAGAGGCATTTTGTTGTGTCACCTCGTTCAATTGATTGATGGCATTGTTGATCTGCTCGGCGCCATTATTTTGTTCATTGCTGGCTGCCGTGATCTCCTGTACCAGTTTGGATGTTTTTTGAATATCCGGTACGATCTTTTTCAGCAGTTCACCGGATTTTTCGGCAATATCCACGCTGGAATTGGTAAGGTTATCAATTTCTCCGGCAGCTGTCTGGGATTTTTCTGCCAGCTTTCTGACCTCAGCGGCTACTACTGCAAAGCCTTTGCCATGTTCGCCCGCACGTGCAGCTTCAACAGCAGCATTCAACGCGAGCATATTGGTTTGTGTCGCAATATCGCCAATGATAGATACCTTTTCGGCGATTTTTTTCATGGCTTCCACGGTTTCATTTACATTACCACTGCCTTCCGTGATGTCTTCAGCAGCTTTGGCAGCAATCTTTTCTGTTTGCTGGGCATTATCAGTGTTTTGTTGGATGTTGGAGGCCATTTCTTCCATGGATGATGAGACTTCTTCAGCAGATGATGCCTGTTCGGAAGCTCCCTGCGATACTTGCTGAGAGTTTGAACTCATTTCCTGGCTGGCTGATGAAATGTTTTCGGCACCTGAAATAACTGTTCCAACTATTTCATTGAGCTTACTTACCATTTCTCCCAATGCCTGCATTACTTCATCCTTATCAGAGCGTTTTTTAATTTCCACGGTCAGGTCACCTTGAGAAATGGCTTGAGCTTTCAGGCTAATATCTTTTAACCCTTTAATCATTTCATCAAGAGCTTCCATGAGTTTATCATTTTCCGATCGTTTTGCAACACTTACATTCAAATCGCCTTCAGCTATGCGTTGAGCATTATCTGTAATCAGGTTTAATGCTTCAATCAAATCATTGAGATTATTTTTGATTGTATTGAAATCACCTTTATACTCATCCGTTATCTTATCAGGCATGTTCCCGTCAGATATCCTGTTAAGATAGTCGGAAGTAACATTAATCGGATCTACAAATGCCTGAATAAGCTGATTGATATCACCCACGATTTTACTCCAATCACCCTCGTATTTATCTTCTTTTCCACGGGTTTCGAGTTTCCCGTCTTTGGTTGCCTGGATTAAAGAATTGATTTCCAACGTAACAGCTTTCAGGTTTTCGCGGACTGCTTCAATAATTTCATTAATAAAGGCTTTTTTGCCCGGGAATTTCTCCAGTTCTGCATCAAAGTTTCCTTTACCGAATTGTTCTACACAAGCCATGGCTTTCTTTTTAACGGCAATATGTCCAAATACCATCTTGTTTAAACCGTCAGCCATAGTGCTATAGGCTCCTTCAAATTTTTCAACTGGTATTTCCCAATCAATTTCTCCGGCATTGTGTTGATCTGACATCGTATTCATCTCTTGTAACAGGGAACTCAGGCTACGTGTTAATTGATTCAAATTATTCTTGATCTCGTTGAAATCACCCTTGTATTCATCCGTGATCTCTTCTGGAATGTCGCCTTTGGAAATACGGTCTACATATTCGGCTGCCACGTTCAACGGGGCGATGACATTGTCAAGTGTTTCGTTGACTCCTCCTACAAGTTCTTTCCACCCACCGGCAAATTGTTCTGTCTCGGCACGGGTATCCAATTGGCCTTCAGCGGCTGCTTTATTCAGCTTGCCTGTTTCCTGAAGCAATTTATTCATAATGGTTACACATTGATTCAGATTATTCTTGATCTCGTTGAAATCACCCTTGTATTCATCCGTGATCTCTTCTGGAATGTCGCCTTTGGAAATACGGTCTACATATTCGGCTGCCACGTTCAACGGGGCAATAATGGCATCCAGGGTGTCATTAACTCCTGATACAATTTTTTGATAATTTCCATCAAATTTATTTATATCTGCCCTTACATCTAATTTTCCATTTAATGCAGCGTCTGAAAGATGATTGATCTCTTCAGTGATATTCATCTCTTTACTAATATCCAGCACATATTCCAACCCCCCGATCACATTTCCATTTTCGTCTTTCAAAGGGGCTCCGGTATATCGGATAGGTAAATCACCTGAAGGCAACTTGGCAACGGTATCATTTGTAAACACTCCATTTTGCTCCATTGCTTTTTTAACCTGGCAATCGGCTGTATTGCAATGCCCTGTATTAAATAAGCTAAAGCATTTCTTGCCTTTCACCTCATCAGGTGTTTGTCCCACTGCCTGTGCGCCGGCAGGGTTCATGAATTGCACGTTGAATTCTTTGTCTATCACCATTACTGGAGTAGGGACATTATTCAAATAATCTACTTTTGTTTGTGCATCGTCCATGGCCTGTTTTTCTTCTCCAATATCCAATACAAATTCCAGTGCTCCTTTGACTTTTCCATTTTCATCTTTCACCGGTGCTCCTGTATAACGGATTGCCGCTTCGCTTCCATTAATTTTTGCTGTTGTCTCCCCCGTTTGGGTCTTCCCTGTTTTCATTGCCTGTCCACAACGGCATTCTCCTGTATTGCAATGTTCTGTGTTAAACAAATTAAAACACTTTTCGCCAAGGCAGGCATCGCGTGTCTTGTTCAATGTTTCTGCTCCTGCCTCATTCATGTAGATTACATTGTACTGGTCGTCAATGGCCATCACGGGGGCGGGAATACTATTCAGGTATTCCGCTTTTTCCTGTGCATCATGGAATTGTTCAATTGAAATATTCATGTCACTCGTGGTTTTTTGTTTTTCTGTCACTTTTGATTGATTTGTTATTGGTTGTTTTTCTTCTCCCGGGGATTTCCCGGTGTTTGGGTTTTGAGTAGCCATAATTCGTTTCCTCCAATTATTTTTTTAGTTTTTAAAATTTAGTGCACTTGTTGATTTTCTGTTGCCGTTTGATTCACCGTGTCTTCCTGTTTTTGATCAACAGGGACAGCCTGTTCCCGTGTTATTGGTTCATGGTTCATGGTATTCTCTTCACTTTGTCCCTGGCTCGTGGTAATAGCAGTGATTTCTTCAGTGGTAAACACCTTGTCCATGTCCAGTACCATGATGAATTCTTCATTGATATTCATCACGCCCCGGATAAAGTCTGTCTCGAAGCGATTGCCAATGCTGGGGGGCGGCATGATGTTTTCTTTCTCCATCTCCAGCACTTCTTCTACCGAGTCGACCAATGCACCTACCCTCACTGTTTCATTGTCTAATTCGACTTCGGTGACAATGATGCACGTCTCTTCGGTTTGATTCGTCACGGGCATGCCAAATTTTACACGGGTGTCTATCACCGGTAACACGGCACCTCGTAAATTAATTACTCCCAGCATGTACCGGGGAGCACGCGGCACCCTGGTGATGCGCGTCATCTCCAGGATATTCAAGACACTGCTCACGTGCGCGGCGAACAGCTCTCCTCCTACTTTAAAAGATAAGTAGGACTTACTTTGTTTCGCGGTTTCATTTGCCATAGGTTTTCTTGTTTTTAAAATTCAAAAATATTAAGCGGGTTGTTGATTGAGATAGCTTTCCTGTTGAGCCTGTCGGGATGAAAAGTTGTTGATGATCTTGTTGGTGTCCATCACCAGGGCAACCGATCCATCGCCCAGGATCGTGGCACCGGAGATGATCTGGATCTTACGGTAATGCTTGCCAAGTGGCTTGAGCACTGCCTGGTACTCCCCTATCACCCGATCCACGACAATCCCTATCTGCTTGTCTTCATACGAGACCACAACCACTTGTTCATTTTCCAGTGGTGTCTCGATAAATCCAAATTCACGGCGTAAATATTAATAAGGATATTGTTGCTGATTGAGTTCTATGATGTTATAGAATGACTTGTCTAAGTCCGCGTGTTTGATCGCGTATATTTTATCCACCACGTTCAGTGGCACGATGTACTTGGTGTCGCTGATGTCCACCAGCAGGCCGTCTATGATCGAGAGGGTCAATGGCAATTTGATGGTCACGGTGGTGCCTTTGTTCAGCCGGGAATCTATGTCCACCTCGCCTCGTATGCCCGATATCTTCTCTTTCACCACGTCCATCCCTACTCCCCGGCCCGATACATCAGTGACGGATTGAGAGGTTGAAAAGCCGGGAGCAAAGACCAAATCAAACATTTGTTTCTTGTTGAGTTTGGCTTGCGGGGATACCAGGCCGAATTCAATGCCTTTTTGATGAATTGCATCTATGTCAAGGCCTTTACCATCATCACTAATTTCTATGTGTACATTGGCTCCCGAATAATAGGCTTTTAATAAGATGGTGCCCCTGGAAGGCTTGCCAGCCTTTTCGCGGGTCGACGCGTCTTCTATCCCGTGGTCAATGCTGTTGCGTAAAATATGAAGGATGGGGTCTACAAGGTTCTCGATTATGGATTTATCCAATTCCGTGTCCGTGCCTTCGGTAACAAAATTAACCTCTTTGCCCAGGCTCGACGATAAATCCCTGACCAAACGCTGAAAGCGGGTGGTGATGCTTTGCATGGGAATCAACGAGAGGTCAAAGGCATTGTCGCGCAGCTGGCTGGTGAGCTTGTGTATGTTTTCATTGATCTCTTCGAGTTCGGTATTGCTCTGTTTTTCTGTATATAAATTCAGGCGCGCCTGGGTTGTCACCAATTCACTCACCAGGTTCATCAGTTCATCTACTTTTTCTGCCGAGATACGGATGCTCGAGATGGTATTGCGTTTTTGAGTCCCATTTGACGCTTTGCTTTTTTGTGGCGGTTCAGCAACGGCATTGTCTCCCGAGGTTGTATCCGGTTTGGGTTCCAGGGCTTCTTTTTCCGATTCTTCTTTGGTGGCTGCTTTTACTTCTTCCAATACTTCCTGTTGGGTCTTGATTTCTTCCCGGCTGTCTTCCCTGGTTGATGATCCCGTGTCATTCTCTGCTTCTTTTTCTTCGGCTGCTGCCTGATATTTTTCTGCTTCTATTGCTTCTCGTGTTTCTTCTGATTCTACTTGATCTTCAAAGAAAACCTCCTTATCCTGTACAGGGGCTTCTTTTTCTTGTTGTGCTTCTTCTTCTGTCTTTTCATCAACCGGCGTTTCGTGCCGTCCTGTTTTTCCGTTGGCTAACAGGTTTTGTAAGTCATTATAGCTCACTTCCGGGTCGGCACTCAGCATGCCTTTAATATGCCCGGCTATGGCTTCGTCTTGTAACAGATTGCCTGATCCCAGCACATTGATATGAAGGAGGGAGTCATCTTCTACAAACATGAACACATCACGTATTTCCTCTTCTTTTGACGGATCGGCTGCCAATAACACGTTCCAGCTGATGTGCAATTCTTCTACATTCAGTTGGCCTATTGGAGGAACAGATGCCGTGACGGGGTATACTTCCGCTTCTCCCAGGGACACCAATTCTTCGAGGAGCAACAGGGGGTTGGTGCCATTTTTAAGTATGTCTTTGTTGGGCTGAAAATAAATATGATATGTCTGGATGTCGGGGGTATCCTGAGTTTCCTGAATATCCTGATCTTGTTCATCATGCTCTTGTGTCGTTTCTTCTGGTGTTGCATCGTTTACATCAGGGGCTGGTGGCTCTTGTTTTTCTTCCTGGCTATCTTGAGATACAGTGGATTCAGGAATTGTTTCTTCTTTCGCTGATTCTTCTGTTTGTTCCTGTTTTGATTCGGGTGCGGGGTTCTCCTGGTGAGAAGGTGCTTGTTTGGCATCTTCTATCTTGCCTTCCAACACTTTGGTGATCCGCTCTATGAGTTGTTCGTGATAGGCTGTGTCATTGGATTGGCCGGTGTCTTCGAGCAGGTGTTTAAAATAGTCTATCCCTTCCAGGGTAATGTCTAACAATGACTTGGTTACGGTGTTCTTGCCTGAACGAATCAGATCATATGCATTTTCAAGCTCGTGGGTCACATCCCGGATATTGTCAAACCCAAACATTGCAGCGCCGCCTTTAAGGGTATGCATAGAACGGAAGACTTCTTCCACTACTTCCATTTCTCCGGAATTGGCTTCAAGTTTAAGAATGGCGTCCTCTAATGTCGCGATGATCTCACAGGCTTCTTCTATATATTTTTTCTTGAATTCTTCCATGTTTAAATGTTTTAGCGGATGAGTTTATGAAGGATCTTAACCAGTTTGTCTGGTTGAAATGGCTTGACCATCCAACCCGTGGCCCCGGCTTCTTTGGCTTCCTGTTTCTTCTCCTGGCTCGTTTCAGTACTCAGGAACAGTATGGGAATATGTTTGTAATCATTGTTCTTGCGTATCTCACGGATGAATGATATCCCGTCCATCTCGGGCATATGAAGGTCGGTAATGACCAGGTTGATGTTCTCACCATTCAGGTGTTTAAGGGCGTCTTTCCCATTCACCCCCACCAATACCTGGTAGCCCTGGCTTTGGAGGGTAAAGGAAACAACTTCGCGGATGCTTTTGGAGTCATCGACAACCAAGATTTTCTTTTCCATAATATATTAGGTTTTTATTGTTTCTAATAAGCCAGAATGTCCCAGCAAGGCCTTGCATTCTTCTGTAAATTCAAAATCCAGTTTGATGGTAATCCCTTGTTGATGGGCTCGTTTCTTCGTGCTGATAAGTAATTGTATAAATGCAATGTCTGCATTCACCTTCTCTTCTGATGACAGGGTGATTTGTTCATGCTCGTGCAGGTATTGAATGATCTTTTCCCGCAATGATGTAAGCCCGCCCTGGAGCGTGGTATCTTTGTCGAGCTGTATCTCGGTCCCCGTGTTTTCATTCCCTGCCGGTTCATCTACCCGGGGATCATTCTGCTGCCTGCGCGTATCAGGATCAACAGGATCATGAACCGGGACAGGGGTGGATTGCTTTCTAAATATTTGTTTGATCTTCTTCATATTTATATGGTTAAAACATTCTAAATATTCTTTTTAAAAAAGGTTCTTTTCTGTTTTTTAAAAAATATTCTGTATCGTTTGTCTGTATTTTTTCTCCTGTAGGGAGTATATCCGGTGGTACTTCGTGCTGCTTAATGTTTTTTCTTGCACAATCTTCATTCAATCCGCTTCTGCAATATTTCTGAATAAGGCCCTTGCACACCAAATCATCGGAATCTTCATATTTTTTCACAAACAAACAATTGAAATACTCATCACACACTCTCATAAGGCCAATTGGTTTTAAGTTGATCAATAAGTGCTTTTTTGCCATTTTTTTATAGTTCAAATATACTGCATGCAGGGTGGTGAAATCAAGATCATAAGTCTCTGTTTTTTATATGAATAAAAG
>CAYPTK010000077.1:0-12352 GCA_964413555.1 uncultured Bacteroidales bacterium
AAGATGCATATGTTTATTTTTAAATTTTCAATGGTCATATAGCTTGCCCCGCTAGCGGCCGGGGAACTTACCATAACAAAATAATCATTCGGTGTATGTAAAAGTATTTGTCATGGTTCGGTTCATCCAATTAACCCAACTTTAAATGTTAGATAATTTGAAATAGATCGTGGTTCATGATAAGACAATATCTTTTTACTTATTTAATGGTTGTTCCGTCAAGTCTGTTCACTTCGTTGCTAAATGCCCTAAAATATGATTTGCACCAGTATACTGCACGTTTTGTGGCTTCACGGGCTTATTGCCTGAATGTTATAAAGACATTTCTTATTAATATTATGAATTACGCATTCTAAATAATTGTTCTTTTTCCTGTTTTGTCAGGCTGTCGTATCCATGTTTTGCTATCTTATCAAGTATTTTATCCATGTTTTTTTGTTCTTCTGCTTTGGATTTATTGTATTCCATATCGGTCATTTTTTTTGTGCTTTTTTTATAATGCACGTGCATTTTTTCTTTTCGCTGGAAAAGGGAAGCAATGCTGTTTAGTAAAAAAATAATTGGACTTGTAAGGTCTTTTCTTTTTTTCATGTATTGATTAGCAAAAAGATACCCAAAGAATGCTCCTCCTAAGTGAGCAATATGTCCGCCCGGGTTTCCCTGGGCCAATGTTAAAACATCCAATCCAACAAAAAAGAGTGCAATATATTTAAGTTTTACAGGGCCTAAAAACACCAGGTACAATCTATAAGACGGTTTGAATACAGCGATTGCCACGGCAATAGACATGGCTGAAGCAGAAGCGCCTAAAGCAAATGATCCGGCAACCACTTTTTCGAATACCGGGAAGATATTGAATGCAGCAATATAAAAAAAGGCTCCTACTATACCTCCAAGTAGATAAACCCCCAATAGTTTTTTTTCATCCCAGTATTCCAGAAATATTTTGCCGAATACCCATATCCAAATTAAATTGAACAAGATATGCAAAAAACCTTCATGTAAGAACATATAGGTGATAAGCGTCCAGGGTTTAACTATTAATTTCGAAATATCGGACGGAACAGCAATCCAGCCGTGAACAAAAGATTCAGCAATCTTTTGTGAGTCTATTAAAAAAAGAACTACATAGGCCAGGTTAACCAATATGAATACCCCTAGATTGATATAGATCAATTTGGCCAGGATGTCGCCTTCTTTAAATGAATTTTTTATTTCACGAGATAATTGCATACATTAAATATTTTATAAGAGTTTCATTCAATAAATATACCAGGTCACTCTTCTTCATTATTTTTTTCAACCGGGGAAAGATATGCTGCATATCCTCCGCCAGGAGCCATGTTTATCTGTAGGGTGTCGTTGAAATTAACCTCTATGGTTTTTATATCCAATGCTTTTGGATGGTTTTCTGACCATTGATTGTCTTTAAAAATCGTTGCCGAGAACGAGTTATTATTCTCTAAAAAAGTCAGGGGAACATTAAATGATCTTGCCGTCGTGTCTGTCATAGCACCTATGTACCAATGTTTATCGTGCTCACGTGCCATGATAATATAATCACCAATTTTACCATCAATGGCAAGGGTATTATCCCAGTTTACCGGGACCACCTTTATAAATTCTGAACCTCTTTCGTTGAAGTACGCCGAAGGGTGGTCAGCGACCATTTGTAATGGACTATTAAAAATTACATACATTGCTAAATGATGGCAACGTGTTCCCATTACCATGGGATCTTCTGACCGTGCCTTGAAATTTTTTGGCAGCACGTTGTCGAATCCCCCGGGGGAGTAATCTGTAGGCCCGGCAAGCATTCGCGTGAAGGGAATGGTTAGATTATGTTCGGGAGTTATTTCACGTGACCATTTTGAATATTTAAGCCCCATGACAGCTTCTCGTGTAAGTATATGGGGATATGTCTTTCTTATTCCAGTCGGCTTACAGGCGCCGTGTAAATTTAATAGTAGGTGGTGCTGAGCAGATTTTTGAGCTATCGCGTGATAAAAATCTATCATTTTTTGATGGTCAGTATCCATTTTATCTATTTGAATTCCTTTGATGCCCCATTTTTTATATAATGGAAGTACCTTATCCATTTGGGTTTGTAAATTTTTCCAATGAACCCATAAATGCAGTCCTACATTTTTTTCATTTGCATATTCGATGACGGCTGGCATATCTATTTCCGGTATACTTGTTGTAATATCTGCATGGGTATTTTCTGGATCCCCGTACCAACCAGCGCCGATTAACATGTATTCAAGTCCAAAATCAGAGGCAAAATCTATATAATGCTTTATTGTACCCGTGTTGATCCCGTTATTAAACCACGCGCGTTTTACAGTATGCCCGCTCCACCAATCCCATGCACATTTTCCGGGTTTTATCCATGATGTCTCTTTCAATTTGTTTGCCTGGTTTAAATGTAATAAAAGTTTAGATTCAATAAGTTTACACGCTTTTGGTGCCAACATGATAACACGCCAGGGCGTGAGTACGGTTTTATTCAATTCAACTGCTATTTCATTGTTTTCTGGATGAGGAACAAGTAAGCTTTTGAGTGATGCACTCGCGGTAGAATTGCTTTGCAGATACATGCCGGAATAATTGGATAGAGCAGCTTCACAAATCGATCCGGTTATGTTATCATTCGTCATGAATGTAAAAGGAAGAGCAATAATCTGTTTTTTGGGAATGGTGTTAATTTTTTGTTGTTGATACATATCGTTGTATTGATGAAATTTGTTTGAAGATAAGTGCCAGCATGTCGTGTTTACCGGGAAGTTAAATCCCGTGTTTTCTTCCACGATATGATATTTTTTTATATTGCCCTGGTTTGGGATATAATACCTGAATGCAACACCATCATTAAAAACCCGGAAAATAATGTGTATTTCACGGAAGGGTTTCACTGTTTCTTTCAGATGAAATATTTTTTCATTGGATTGGTAATTAATGGGGACTGATTGTTCAAATTTGAACAAGTACGAAGAATCGCGTTTGGTTTGAGTGATTTTATAAAGACTTAGTTCTTTGGATATACTCCCGTCTTTTAAGATTAATTCAAGGGTTGAAGGAAAAATTACCTTGTTTTGTTTATATCTAACCTCGTAAATGGGTTGATTTTCTTTATTTAGCTGGAATGTAACCCTGATGTCACCGTCAGGTGAAAAAATATGTACCGGTTTTTTATATTGATGAGTACATTGTAAAAGAAATAATAAGAAGAATCCTGTTATTCCGTAAAAAAAAATTAATACTATTTTTTTCATTGAATATATTGTTTAAAATCAAAACCGGGAAAAATTGATATAATTTGAATAACAGCACGAATACACTCGTTCTTCCTTACGGGGCAGGTTTCGTTACGTTTGCCCCAAAATACTCGTGGTATTTGAGAACTTAGCGAAGTGATCTCATGAGCCCTGCGAAAAATTTAAATTTTTCGAAACAACGAAGAAGTCGGACTTTATAGACGGACACTATTTAGTGTCTTGTAGTTCAGTCTTGTTTTCTTCTGCCATTTCTTTATCAATTAATATTCTACCGCAGTGTTCGCACACGATAATTTTTTTTCTGGACCGGATGTCAAGCTGACGTTGAGGAGGTATTTTATTAAAGCAGCCCCCGCAAGCATCTCTTTCTACAGGCACTACAGCCAACCCGTTTCTCGCGTTTTTTCTTATTTTCTGGTATGCATTGGAGAGCCTGGATTCAATGATTTTTTCAACTTCTTTCGAGAGTTCCATTAAATCTTTTTCTTCTTTTTCGGTCTCCGATACAATTTCTTCTAATTCCTTCTTTTTATTTTCCAGGTCATTGTTCCGTTCTTTTAATTCTTTTTTAGAAGAATCAATCGCTTTTTTCTTTTCTTCAATCTCGGTATTGGCAGTTTTTATTTTTTTTTGTGCCAGTTCAATTTCAAGACCCTGGAATTCAATTTCTTTAGAAAGTGAGTCATATTCCCTGTTGTTACGGACATTGTTTTGCTGTTCTTTGTACCTGGCCATTAACGTTTCTGCTGCTTCGATTTCTTTTCTTCTTTCCCCGATGGATTTTTCAAATTGTTTGACCTCCTCTTCAAGATTGTTTGCTCGTGTTTTAAGTCCTGCTATTTCGTCTTCAAGATCCTGTACCTCAAGGGGTAATTCACCTCTTAATACTTTGATCTTATCAATTTTTGAATCTACTGTTTGAAGTTTATGAAGTGCTTTTAATTTATCCTCTACTGACAATTCTGTTGCCTGTGCTTCATTATTGTGTTCTTTCATGTGATTAAAAGTATTTTACAGGGTTTGTATTTGTTTTTGAAAAATGGATTGCAAAGTTAGGAAATTTTTTATGAATCATATCATAAAATAATTGCTTTGAAAATTGTTCACTTTCATAATGTCCAACGTCAATAATTAATATTTGTTTTTCTCCTTCAAAAAATTGATGATATTTGAAATCAGAAGAAATAAATACATCAGCTCCTTGTTTTTTTGCTTCTCCAATTAATTGGGTTCCGGTGCCTCCACAAAGAGCAACAGTTTCAATATTTTTGTTTAATAATGAAGTATGTTTTAAAATAGGAGTATTGTATTTTTTTTTCACCATTTCTAAAAAAGGAATTTCTTTCATTGGTTCTTTGAGTTCACCAATAATGCCCATGCCTGCTTTGGGAAATTGATTTTGAACAGGATATATATCGTATGCAGGTTCTTCGTAAGGGTGCGATTCAATAAGTGCTTTAACAATTCTGTTTATTATGTGCTTCGGCATTATGGTCTCGATTCTTGTTTCTTTTTCAAAATGAAGTGTTCCTTTTGTTTTAATGAAAGGATTTGTTCCTTCAAGACCTCTGAAACTCCCTTTTCCTGATAAATTATAACTACATTGATCGTAATTTCCTATATGTCCCGCGCCAGCATTAAAAATGGCATCCCTGACCTTATCCTCATATTCAACCGGCACGAATACAACAAGTTTAAATAGGAAGTCTTTGAAAGGAGATAGTATCTTTAGTTTATTTAATCCTAAATTGTCACCAATTTTAATGTTTAAGCCATTGGGAGCATTGTCAAGATTTGTATGTGCAGAATAGATTGCAATATCATTTTTGATTGCTTTAATGATGCTTCGTTCAACGTAATCCCGGGTTCTTATTTTTTTTAACCCACTAAAAATCAAAGGATGATGTGATATGATAAGTCCTGTTTTTTTTTGAATGGCTTCATCTATTACTTCTTCTGTAATATCTAAGGTAAGTAATGCAGAGTTTATGTTCCAGTCCGGTTCTCCGTATATGAGGCCTGCATTATCATAATTTTCCTGGAAAGCAAGTGGTGCATTGGATTCAATGACCTCAATAATCTCTTTTAAAAGCATGTATATATTGATGTTTGAATAAAAGCCCCTTAAAGATTATCTTGTATATCTAATAAAACGCTTTTTATGTTTTTAAGTGTTTTGATGATTTCAAAATTATTAATGGTGTCATCCCTGTTTTGAGTAATTTTTTGTTTGGCTCCTTTCAATGTCATCCCTCTTTCTTTTACCAGATGATAAATAAGGTGAAAATTTTCAATATCTTTTGGAGTAAACAAGCGATTCCCTTTTTTGTTTTTCTTAGGTTTAATGATATCAAATGTTTTTTCCCAATACCGGATCAAAGAGGTATTCACGTTAAACATATCAGCGACTTCGCCTATTGAATAATATAATTTTTTTTTAGAAGTATCTTTTTGTTCCAGCATAATTATAATTTAATCAAATGATTGTCCTGTTGCAGAAGCAATGGTTTTTAATTTTTTGTGTTTACGAGGGGATAATTCACCGAAAAAATAAAAAACAGGGTCTACCTGTTCACCGTTTTTTATTACTTCATAGTGTAAATGCGGAGCTGTTGATAATCCCGTGCTGCCTACATATCCAATGATGTCTCCCCGTTTAATTTCCTGGCCTTTTTTCACGTTAAACCGGTCTAAATGACAATAAATTGTTTTATATCCATAATTATGCGACAGAATGATTTTTTTTCCATCCCTGGAATGTGAATTGGTGATAATTTTTTCTACTTTCCCATTGGCAGTGGCAACAACTTCGGTTCCGGGAGCTGCTGTAAAATCAATCCCATAATGAAATTTTTTGATTTTATAAATAGGATGTATTTTCCATCCCCACCCGGCAGCGGTTCGGTTAAGATTTTCATTGTTGATTGGTTGTATAGATGGGATAGAAGCAATCAGTTCTTTATCTGTAGATAACATAGATAAAATATCACTGGATAAACTATCATGAATATTAATCATGTTTTTTAAGTCATTCAATTTGTTCCGGGTTTTATCAATCACGGTAGCATTGTTAGAGAGACTTAGCTGCTCAAAGCGTTCGGCTTCCTGGAAACCTTCATTATTATAAGTATTGAAATCAGGTTCAGTCTCGAATATGCTTTTGTATATAACACTGTCTATCTGTTTAATGTTCTTAAGGACAACACTGGCTTCTTCAAATCGTGTATTTAGCTTTTTAAATTCCGTGTTTAGCCGTTTTGTCTCCCTTATTAATGCCTTTTCTTCCGGCATAATAAAAAAGGAAGAAAGTATCAGGTTCAACAATATTGCTGATATTAGTAAAATAGATAGGAATGTTAATACGGTTAAAAATTTATTTTTAAACCCGGAATTGGATTTAATATATGAAAGCTTTTTCGGGTCAAAATGGTAAAAGTTTCTTCCCATATTGTTTTCTTTTCTATTAAGAAAAATTTATCCGGTTAAAGATAAAATAAACTCAGAACAAAATTTAATATATAAACTAAATTAACAATACAATATTATAAAATAAAATTGTTATTTGTAAAGTGGAATCCCGTTAAGATTAGTCCATTGTTATACCACCGGCTTTTGATGCTTGTTTTACCATTTGATCATATTGTTCTGCACTGATATCATTAAAATAAAAATTGATAGGATTTAACGGGACATTGTTTTTCATGACTTCATAATGTAAATGTGGGCCTGTCGATTTACCACTGTTGCCAAGTAAGCCAATAACTTCACCTCGTTCCACGATGTCTCCTTTTTTGACAATCATATTACTTAAATGGGCATATCTTGTTTTATATCCAAAACCATGATCAACTATAATCTGACGTCCAAAACCAGCGCGGGAATTTCCGGCATCTATGACTTTCCCGTTGCCTGTACAATAAATTTCGGTTCCAACCGACCCGGTAAAATCCATTCCTTCATGCCATTTGTATTTCCCGGTGTAAGGATCAATCCTTCTTCCGAAATATGAACTAATCCTGTTCAGGTCTTTAATACCAATAGGTTGTATTGCCGGGACACTTGAAATCATTTTATCTTTATTTTTAACCAGGGGGATGATCTCATCGTATGATTTTGATTGAACATATACTTGTTTAATAAATTTGTCGATTCGTTTAGTCGTATTGATTACTGTCGCCGATTCGTTTAAATTATGTAAATGTGCATACCTGTTTACACCACCAAATCCGGCTTCTCTTATGGATGCAGGAATGGCATCAAGCTCAAAAATAGCACGGTATATCTGGTCGTCACGCTGGTTGATTTTTGCAAGTTCATTGTTGAGCTCGTCAAGCCTCATGTTCATAATTTCATATTGAGAAAGTATGGCATGTTGCTCTCTTTGTAACCGTTTTTCATTTGGTGTTTCGAAATACGAGGAATAACCAATATTTAAAAGTATTGCAGATGAAGCATAAACGAAAAAATGGATAGAAAAAAGCAGGATTTTTTCTTTGATTGTTCGCTGGACTTTCTCAAATTTAACGAGTTCCGGATTATATCGGTATTTTTCTTTAAGCATATAATAAATTTTATATGTATATGTTTAATTTTTATCAAGTTCTTTTCAAGAAAGAATTGACAAAACTAATAAAAAAATTATTTTTACAACCAATAAATATATTTAGTGTTTGAACATCTTATCCGATAACTTTGTCGCTATAACCCTAAATTGCTCATTTACAGCAGTAAAATGTGCATTTTACAGTTTCGAGAGCCTCGTTATCGAACATTAAGATTAAAACACTCGACATTATAAACAAATAGTAATTAAAGTATGCGTATAATGTAATCTATATTATATTTTATTGTGATTATACGGCAATGTTAACAAAATGTTAACAAAAAAATTGATTTTTTTTAAAATATTTACTTATGAAAGGCAGGGACATACGGGAGAATTTTGTGAAATTCTTTGAAAATAAGGAACATAGAGTGGTTCAGTCTGCTCCGATGGTCATTAAGAATGATCCTACATTAATGTTCACGAATGCAGGGATGAACCAATTTAAGGAAATATTTCTTGGCTATAAAGCCTCAAACTTTTCCAGGGCAGCAGATTTTCAAAAATGCCTGAGAGTATCAGGTAAACATAATGACCTGGAAGAAGTTGGACATGACAATTATCATCACACCATGTTTGAAATGTTAGGCAATTGGTCATTTAATGATTATTTTAAAAAAGAAGCCATAGGATTTGCCTGGGAATTATTGATTGATGTTTATAAAATACCCTCTGAACATTTATATGTTACCATATTTGGAGGAGATGACAATGATCATTTAGAAAAAGATACGGAAGCATTTGAATATTGGAAAGAATATTTACCCGAAGAAAGAATATTGAGCTACGGGAAAAAAGATAATTTTTGGGAAATGGGAGATACAGGGCCCTGTGGACCTTGTTCTGAAATACATATTGATTTAAGGCCTGCTGATGAACAAGCAAAACAGCCCGGCCATGAACTGGTAAATCAAAATCATCCATTGGTCATTGAATTGTGGAATTTGGTGTTTATACAATTCAACAGAAAATCAAACGGGACATTGGAGTTGTTACCACAAAAGCATATAGACACGGGGATGGGCCTGGAAAGGCTATGTATGGTTTTACAGGATAAACACTCGGCTTACGAAACAGACCTTTTTCTGCCACTTATTAAAAAGCTTGAACAATTATCCGGGATAAGCTATGGAGCTGATAATAATTCCGAAATTGCATTCAGAGTTATCGCTGATCATTTACGGGCTGTTTCCTTTGCTATTGCTGATGGCGAATTGCCATCCAATACAGGTGCAGGATACGTGATCAGGCGCGTTCTCAGGAGGGCAGTGAGATATGCATACACGTATCTTAAACTGGATCAGCCGGTTATTTTTGAACTTGTCCCAACACTTGTTCAAATAATGGGGACAGCATATCCTGAACTTGAATCCCAACAACAATTGATATCAAAGGTAATTAAAGAAGAAGAACTGTCTTTTCTTAAAACCCTGGCCAATGGGATTCAATTGCTTGATCAATTGATGAACGAGGCTAAACAAAATGATGAAAAAGAAATAAATGGGGAAAGTGCATTTAAACTTTATGATACATATGGATTTCCTTTTGACCTGACCCGTCTTATCCTGAATGAAAATGGGTTTTCTGTTGACGAAAAAACATTTCGGGAGGAATTACAAAAGCAGAAAACCCGTTCAAGAGATGCTTCAATAACTGATACAGAAGACTGGGTGGATGTGAACAACATAGAAGACACGAGATTTGTAGGGTATGATGAATTATCAACGAACGTGAACATTACAAAATACAGAAAAGCCCAGACAAAAGGAAATGTATTATATCAATTGATTCTGGATAAAACCCCTTTTTATTCTGAAGGTGGAGGACAGATCGGAGATACCGGGTATCTCGAATCTGAAAATGAAAAAATACAAATCATTGATACCAAAAAAGAAAATAATCTCCTGTTGCACGTTACTAAAATGCTTCCAAGGGATATTTCATCAACATTTAATGCTGTTGTTGATACCGAGAAGCGTTCAGCAACAGCCAACAACCACTCGGCAACCCACCTGATGCATCATGCTTTACGCCAAATACTGGGTAGCCATGTAGAACAAAAAGGATCATTTGTCCACCCTGATTATTTGAGATTTGACTTTTCTCATTTCCAGAAATTAAGTGAAGAGGAAATTCGGAAAGTAGAACAACTTGTAAATAAAAAAATAAGAGACAATATACGGCTTGAAGAAAAGCGAAACATCCCACTTGAAGAAGCAAAAAAACATGGAGCAGTTGCTTTTTTTGGTGAAAAATATGGCGAATCGGTTCGCACGGTGAAATTTGGTGATTCTTATGAATTATGTGGTGGGACACATGTTCAGGCGACCGGGCAAATAGGGTTGTTTAAAATTATATCCGAATCATCTGTTGCTGCCGGAATTAGGAGAATAGAAGCAATAACAGGTGTACAGGCAGAAAAATACCTGTATGACCTTGAAGATAAAATAAAATATTTGAATGAATTGCTTAAAAATCCAAGAGATCTGGCACGCGGGATAAAAGATTTATTAAAAGAAAATAATGATCTGCATAAACAAGCTGAAGCATTCGAACGAGAAAAGATAAAACATGTAAAGAATGATTTGCTCCAAAAAATGCAACCTGTAAATGGCATAAATCTAATCGTTGAAAATATATCTTTTGATTCCGTGAATACAATAAAAAATCTTGCTTTCCAATTTAAAAATGAAATGGATGATGTTGTTCTGGTCATTGGATCGGTTATAAACAACCGGCCGAATTTAGCCATTATGATTCCTGATAAAATTGTTGAAAATAAACAAATAAATGCTGGAACTATTATTCGTGAAGCATCAAAAGAAATTAAAGGAGGGGGAGGGGGACAACCTTTTTTCGCGACTGCTGGAGGAAAAGATCCCAATGGAATCAATGCTGCTTTGAAAAAAGCAAAAGAATTGATTTTGGATGCTATTGGCTGATTTAAAATGCTGTTTAGTTTTTAGTACACAAAGAGGATTTTAACGAGCAGGGAACTGATTGGATCGGATTATAACCAATGTTTAACGAATTCAGTGAATTCAGTAATCCAAGTTCGTCAGGTAAATGTTGGATATTGTTATAATATAGATTTAGCTCACGCAAATTTGTAAGATTCCCAATCGTTGAAGGGATTTCCTGGAGTTTATTGTTGCCGAGGTTTAACCTGGTTAAATTCACTGCTTTCCCGATATTTGGTGTCAAACTGCTAATCTTGTTATTCTTAAGATTCAATGCTTCCAATTGTTTCATATTTCCAATACAATCCGGTACTTTTTTAATATGATTATTCTCTAGTTGAAGGTTTTTAAGGTTATCCAGTCTGCATATTACTTCAGGTAAAACGTCAAGCCTGTTTCCCTGTAAATACATTTTATGAAGGTTGCTTAAATTTTTAATTTCATCGGGTATGTCTTTTATTTTATTGTAATGAAGATATAATGCCTTAAGATTATGTAATTTTCCAATTTCAGGCGGTAATGTTTTGAGCTTATTCCATCCAATTTCCAGTCCGGTTAAAAAATCAAGTTTTTGAATTGTTGAGGGAATTTGTTTTAATTTATTATTATTGATTGCAAGATGAAAATGTTCATTAGCCGGTATTTTATTAAATACTTCTGCTAAATTAAGCTTGGGATTGTCACTAATGTTTAAATATAATAAATTGGATAGGGATTTTAACCCGGCCGATATTTCTTTTAATTTATTTTCTGAAAGATCAAGAGACCTTAAATTTTTGAGCCCGGAAATGCTTGCAGGCAATGTTTCAAGTTTATTTACTTCAAGATGCAATGCATATAACTGGTTAAGTTCTGAGATCCCTTCAGGAAAGCATCTGAATTTATTGCCTGACAAATCCAGGTCTGTTAAATTTTTAAGATTTTTTATTTCCGAAGGAAGTGTTTTTAAGAATCTGTTTCCTCTCAAATTAAGGGTTTTAAGAGATTGAAGTGAGCATATTGTATCCGGCAGGCTTCCAAGATTATTAAAGCTGTATATCAGTTTTTTTAGTTTTCTCAATTGACTTATTTTCGCAAATGACTGATCGTGATATAATTGCTTGTTGTGGCTCATGGATAGAATAACCAGGTTTGACGTTGTATCTATTGCCGGGAGTACTTCAATATTGTTATGATCCAGATTCAAATCAACGAGTGAAGGTAAATTAAACATGACAGTAGGTATAAATGAAATCCTGTTTTTGCTTAAATCTGCTGTTTTTAAATTAACAAGCCCCTGGAAAGAAGAAGGAATTTCCTTTATCCTGTTGTTTGAAAAATAAATGCTTTTCAGGTTTTTTAACATGCCAATAGACCGCGGTAATTTTTCAATTTTATTGCCTGCAATATCAAGGATTTGTAAGTTGTTCAGGCAACCTATGGAATTTGGAAGGACTTCTATTTCATTATTATGCAGATATAATGCTTTGAGTTGTTTTAATGATCCTATTTTAGATGGGATGGTTTCCAAT
>CAYPTK010000078.1:0-12311 GCA_964413555.1 uncultured Bacteroidales bacterium
TCACACTGGTCACCATATGCATTGGGGTCATGGCAACTCGGGCACGTGCCGGTAATATACCGGTCTGCTAAAAACTGGTCTGCTTCCTGGTCATAATATTGTTCACTTGTTTTTTCAATAAAAATGCCTTTGTCATATAATGATTTAAAAAAACCGGAAGCTGTCTCATAATGAGTTTTATTGGTCGTTCTGGAAAAAATATCAAACGATATTCCAAATTTTTCAAACGAATTTTTAATGAGTTCATGGTATTTATCCACAACATCTTCGGGTTTTTTGCCCTCTTGTGATGCCTTAATGGTGATGGGCACCCCATGTTCATCCGTGCCACAGACAAACTTCACATCCTGTCCTTTCAATCTTAAATACCGTGCATAAATATCTGCCGGCACGTAAACACCTGCTATATGTCCTATATGTAAAGGCCCGTTCGCGTAAGGCAATGCTGCTGTAATTAAATGTCGTTTAAATTTATCCATGAAAACCTCCTGAAAAATGTTAAAAGTTTTATAGCTTAGCAAAGATAACAGGATTTCAATAAAAACAATTACAAGATACACGATGATTATTCCAAAAACACTTGAAAAAGGTGATAAAGTAGCCATTATTGCTCCAGCAGGCCTGATAAGCAAACAACCTGTTAACACGGCCATTACTTTATTAAATGATAATGGGTATGAAACCATTAAAGGCAGGCACGTGAACGAAACATTTCACAAATTTGCCGGTACTGATCAACAACGGCTCGAGGACTTGCAGGAAATGCTCGACTCACCTTCGATAAAAGCTATTTTTTGCGCACGCGGCGGATACGGGCTCGCTAGGATATGGCACCATGCTGACCTTTCTATCTTTAAACAACATCCGAAATGGATCATTGGTTACAGCGATATTACCATATTGCATCAACTGATATTAAAAAAAACATGTACTGTCTCCATTCATGGAGAAATGCCACTTCATTTTTCGTTAGATGAACAATTGAATAACGAATCTTTCATTAGCATAATCAATATTTTAAAAGGTGAATACCCGTGTTATAACATAGCATCACATCCACTGAACATACAGGGAGAAGCTAAAGGAATTCTAACAGGAGGGAATTTATCCGTGTTATACAGTTTGCTGGGCACACCATTGGACCCTGAAACCCGGGATAAGATCCTGTTTATCGAAGACACCGGTGAATATTTGTATCATATAGACCGGATGATGATGAGCTTGTATCATGCCGGGAAACTTAACAAGATAAAAGGACTTATTGTCGGTGGCATGACAAACATGAAAGAAACACCAGAAGAATATGGTAACACGGCATATGAAATCATTCATGGCCTGGCACAACAATATAACATACCGGTGGCATTTGGTTTTCCTGCAGGACATCAAAAAGAAAACCTTGCTTTAATGCATGGACACGAGGTGCTTTTAGACGTGAAGTCCTCCTGTTGTAAAGTCGATTTTATAAAAAACTGAAGTATTTTGAATTATGCCCGGTATCATTTTGCATATTGATATGGATGCATATTTTGCATCCATTGAACAACGGGACAACCCTGATTTAAAAGGACAACCCGTGGCAGTTGGCGGAGTGAAACAACGGGGTGTCGTGGCTGCTGCAAGTTACGAGGCACGCGAATACGGCATCAGGTCGGCCATGCCATCTCACAAAGCTCGCCAGTTATGTAAAAACCTCATGTTCATCAGCCCGCGATTTGATGTGTACAAAACCGATTCAATAAAAATAAATAATATTTTCCACGAGTATTCAGAATTGGTGGAGCCACTGTCATTAGATGAATCATATATAGATATCTCTCATTTAACCGGTTCATTCAACACGGCTGAAGACATCGCGCGTGAAATCAAACAAAAAATAAAAAAAGAAACAGAATTAACCGCTTCTGCAGGGATATCATATAATAAATTCCTTGCCAAAACAGCATCAGATTATAAAAAGCCTGATGGCTTGTTTGTTATCCGGCCGGAACAAGCAGGTAAATTTCTTCGCGAACTGCCTATCAGGAAATTTTTTGGCATCGGTGCAGCAACCGCGAAAAAAATGAATGCCATTGGTGTACAAACCGGGGCTGATCTAATGAAAAAAAACGAAAAAGAGCTGGTTCAATATTTTGGTAAAGCCGGCAGGCATTTTTATTGGATCGTGAGGGGTGTTGACAACCGCCCTGTTAACCCTCACCGGATACGAAAATCTATTGGCGTGGAACGGACTTTTGACAAAGATGTAAACCAAGACGAAATGCTATACAGGGTCGTGGAAAAACTTGCCGAAATGTTGACTGAACGGGTTCAACGACATAATAAAGAAGGACATACACTCACATTGAAATTAAAATACAAAGACTTTACCATTGTAAGCAAAAGCAAAACCTATGTTTATCCTATTCTTCAATCACATTTTGAGGAAATTGGAAAAAAATTGCTGGACCTGGCATGGGACAGGAAAAATGGAGTGCGGTTACTCGGGCTCACCTTGGGTAATTTGGAAGGAAATAAAGGAATAAAACAATTGAGATTAGATTTTTGAATCCATCCGGTATACACGTGTTTTTTAAATTGAATCTACTACTATTTTAGTGTAAGTTGACACTGGGTATTCAGAATTCAGATCAAGAATTCAGAATAAAAAAGAAAAATAATTTATCTATTCAATTTATTTATTAATTTAGACGTTATTGAAAAAACATAATCATGCAACACGAAAAACTGGTTCGATCCAACAACAGGGTAATAGCAGGCGTTTGTGCAGGCATTGCAGAATGGCTCGGGTGGGATACTGCTTTAACAAGACTCCTGTTCGTGCTGGTGACTTTATTTACCGGCATTTTAGCCGGCCTTACCGCGTATCTTATCCTATGGATCATGATGCCCGAAAAAGGCACGTATTATTAAATCCATATATTTTTCTACCTGATTTTTTAAGAATTTCACTAAATGATTTTCAGACATCTCATATTGTTTATAATTTTTTCTCTTACAGCAGGAAACGTATTTTCTTTACCCCCCCTGCCAGACCATTTATCATTTGCACCGGGGTATAGCAGGATATTGTCATCATCAGTAGCCAATGAATTCCGGCAAGGATTTAGTTTTGATTTTGAATACGCTCAACATTTAACATCGGTTGAACACGAGCATGTATCATACATCATTGTTCCTTTCAAATACTGCATATATGATGACAATAGTCACTTTGGAAGTCTCGGGGGCGGTTACCGGTATTGGTTTTCTCGCGTGAAAAAAACAAGCCCGTTCATCCAATACAATCTCACGTTCGATCAATTATATAGCACGAAAAATCATTTCGGGATTGGCAATACCATTGCCGGGGGATATTCATTGAAAATTAAAGACGCTATCTTATTCCTTCAGGTTGCATATCATCATACTTATTTCCCTGGCTGGTTCTTTACATCCCGGGGACATTACCAGGAACTTTGTATCCAGGCAGGTATACGGTTTTACGTGCGAAATTGTGATTGCTCACATTAACCCGGCTTGCCATCTCTTTTACTATCCTTAAATTTGTCTGTCTCGTCTGTCTTCTTCGTTACGCGAGCATTCACGCGGGCAGGCCCCGGTTTCGCGGCTTCGAGAGCCTCGTTAACAAACATTATGATCCAAACACTTGACTTTATAGACGGACACTAAATAAACAGGTAAACTAATTCATTAATAATCATACCAGTCTTTCCACCATGTATTCAACCGTTTTTTAAATTCATCCTCTTTTGCATTTGAACTTGGGTAATAAATTGTTGTTTTTTGAATTTTCTCAGGCAAAAAATTATCTTTTATAAAATTCCCTTTAAAATCATGAGCATACTTATAATCTTTTGAATACCCCAGGTCTTTCATTAATTTTGTAGGAGCATTTCGAACGTGTAATGGTACGGGGAGGTCTCCTGATTCATTTACCAGTTTTTGAGCTTTATTAATAGCCATGTATGATGCATTGCTTTTGGGTGAACAAGCAAGATAAATAGCTGTTTCTGATAAAACGATTCTGCCTTCAGGCATTCCAATAACATTGATAGCCTGGAAACAGTTATTGGCAAGTAAGAGAGCATTAGGATTTGCAAGCCCGATATCTTCAGAAGCCAATATGATGAGTCGTCTGGCAATAAATTTAGGATCTTCTCCACCTTCTATCATCCGGGCAAGCCAATACACGGCAGCATTTGGGTCACTGCCACGAATGGATTTAATAAAAGCAGAGATGATATCATAATGTTGTTCTCCCTGTTTATCATAAATTGCCATATTGTTTTGTAAAATCTCTTTTACTTTTTGATTATTTAAAATGATTTCTTTCTTTTCACCGGCCGATTCATTATTTATTGCCAACTCAAGGGCATTAAGTAATTTCCTGGCATCACCACCCGAATAGTGTAATAAGGCTTCATATTCTTCAATTTTTATGTCCATCCTTTTAAAAATTGGATCATGAGTAAGCGCCCTGTCAATCATTTTCAATAATAATTCTTTATCAAAAGGCTTTAATACATACACCTGGCATCGTGAGAGCAAAGGAGAAATAACCTCAAAAGAAGGATTTTCAGTAGTTGCACCAATTAAAGTAATAATGCCTTTTTCAACAGCATCTAAAAGAGAGTCTTGTTGTGATTTACTAAATCGATGTATCTCATCAATAAATAAAACAGGATTCGGACGATTAAAAAATTGTTGCTTCCTGGCTTTATCTATGGTATTCCGAACATCCTTTACACCTGAATGAACAGCACTGAGTGTATAAAAAACCCGGTCTGTTAATTGCGCCATAACCCTTGCCAGTGTTGTCTTACCTACCCCCGGCGGCCCCCACATGATAAATGAAGGTATTTTCCCGGCCTCGATACTTTTCCTGATGATCCCCTCTTTTCCTACAAGGTGTTCCTGCCCGATAAATCCATCAAGATCTTCAGGCCTGACCCTGTCTGCTAAAGGTTGATTTGAATGGTTCATATGTTTATAATTCAGTTAAATATTTATGAAACATTATAGACAATCACGAATTATATTGTAAACGTAATCAAGGGGACTTCTAATAATTCCTTTACATCAAAATTTTCAGAGTTTTTTATAAATAATAATTTTTTTAAGCCCTATCCAAGAAAAAATGAAGCAGCATATGAAAAACTCTGATAACCCTTCGGGAACAAATATAATAAATAATCTGCAGCGTTAAAATTTTTCAAAATAGTGATGGCTATTATGAAAAATTTATGCCTTGCATCGTATTCATCTGTATATATTTTAATTTTTAATGGTCAGATTGCCCCGCTAACGGCGGGGGAGCTCGTCATGATCTTGTAATTTATTGATTCTGTATCACTGAATAATATTGAAATCATCACCCGGCGAGCGTGTCAACGTATTTGTCATGGCCCGGTTCATTTTAATTTTTTTTAAAAGAAAGGAATTATTAGAAGTCCCCCTCAAATGCAATGAATATATTTTTTTTTATTTTTTTTAAAAAAACCTGATAATTTTTCATATATAACATTTTTTTTCATAATTTTGAAATAAATATAATTGTATCATTTTAAATTTATACAAAAATGAAAAACACAGGAATCATCACGAAAATGTTAGCTATTTTCATTGCTTTAACCATGGTTGTAAGCTGTGAAAAAGAAAAAGAAGACACCCCGGATAAAAATGAAAAAGGAGAAATTTCATTTTCATTTGCATCCAAAACACTCAAGAGTTCAAATTGCGATCTAAGCAATGTCGTTTCGGCACTGGTAACGATTGAAACCAGTAGTGGAGAAACAACTGATTTTGATGCAACTCCATTAACTGTTTACAAAATGAACGGGGAAATTTTCACCCAAAAAATTGCTTTGCCTGTCGGACAGTATAACCTGACAGAATTCCTTTTGGTAGACGCGCATGGGAACGTGTTATTTGCTGTTCCTATTGTAGGTTCTGAATATGCTGATTTTGTTGACAACCCGCTACCCCTGGCTTTAGACGTTGAAAAAGATAAAAGCCAAGATTATACTGTACAAATTTTATGTGTCCAGGATTGTGATTGCACACCCGGGGATTTTGGATTATCATGGTTCGTGATTGACCAGGTTGACCTATGTTGTTTTTCACTTAGTGTATCAGAATTAGGAAGCAACACGCTACTGGATGGCGAGATCACGATCACGGCAAGTGACTACGTCTATTCGCAGGCGATCTCATCAGACGTGGTGCCCAACAAGGTTTATTACAAATGCAATTATGATCAATACACCATTGAAATCACCTCACCGGGTTATCAACCTTATGTTCAAACAATGACCGCGTCAGAATTGGAAGCCTTTTGCTGTACCCCGAAGGTTGTTGAGCTATTGCCAGTTGTATGTGGCGAAACAGTAGAAAAAGACCTCGTTGCAGATATGGATCAGGTAATAGGAAAAGTAATCGTTTCCAAAAACGGGCAAAACGTGGATATTGAATATGTCATTGAATCAGATGAATGGTATTTATTAGAAACAAATGTTTCCATCACCCCTTCAAAAAATGATGTTTTAGTTACCAGCACGGGTGATCCTGATATTTCTCAATTCACTGTCAATACCACGCATGATCCTATTTTACTCTCTTATAAATATGAAGGCCTAAGCACCGGGGGAAATAATAATGTAGCCATATTAGCTCATGCAATAGTACAACAAAGAGAATCAAACCTGAACATGTTAGACAACCTGCTCCCCCCTGAAAAAGTAAAAGTAATGGTAAACTACCAGGGCGATCCTCACTATTTTCAAACAACAATTACAGGAGCCGGAGATTTTAATGGCACATATCCTGGCAATTGTGTTGATTTAGATCACTTTATCTATTCCGGGAAAGAATATGAGATGAACATGGTTTCAAGTTACTCGAACGATGACATGCTATTGAGCATGCTCGTGGACAAACCACAAAACCTGGATAACTTAAACTATATGATCAACCAGGATTATTCTGTTATCGGGGCAACCGGGGCAGAAGAACAGGCTGCTATATGGACATTGATAGATGATAAAAATCCAACTTCTGAACTAGTATTTGATCAATCAATCGTTGACGTGATGGTTCAGGATGCACTTAATAATGGAGAAGGCTTTGTTCCTCATTGCGGACATAAAGTATTGGTTATATTAGACCCTGGCGTTAAAGATTCACCGGAATTAAAAACACAAGTTACCATAGCACAAGTAACAACCATATCTATCAATAACATCTGCAACTCCACCACTACAGAACTAGATGCATGGGCTGATGGAGTAGATTTTGGTGGTGCAGGTTGGGCAATGTATTTTGATTACTGCCTCGAATAACATACGAAACATATTCATAACAAAAAAACCTGGAACATTCCAGGTTTTTTTGTTATGAATAAATCATTAATTTTTCCTATATAACCAGTTTTTTAAATGATTTGTTTTATTTTTAAACCCAAATTATGTATTAGAACTTCGTAATGATCATTAAAAATACGATAAAACAATGACTTTATGGACAAACACAAATTAATGCAATGCCTTGTTTTGAAGTAGTTTTAACGTGTAATAGATTTTCTAATGCATATTTTGGGTTAAATTCAAATAAAATATTGTTTAATCAATAAATGAAAAAAGCATTCATTATAGGCACAGGGTTGGGCGGGCTGACCATGGCTTTGAGGCTGGCAAAAAAAGGATATCGTGTCGAAATGGTTGAAAAACACCATCAAGCTGGCGGACGACTTAATCAACTTCAAAAAGATGGTTTTACATTTGACATGGCGCCCACGTTTTTTAGCATGAGCTACGTGTTTAGAGACTTCCTTCGTGATTGCAATATTGATCAATTGTTTGAATTCGTGGAATTAGACCCTTTATATACTGTGAATTTCAGAAATAATCCCAAACAATATATTATTTATAAAAGCCTTGATAAACTTGCACGGGAATTTAAAGAAATTGAACCGGATTTCGAGTCCAAAATGAAACGTTTTCTAAAAAATACCGGTACTTTATTTCACGATACAGAACATAAAATCATCCAAAAAAATTTTAATACACTTTATGAATTCTTGGTTCAATTAATGAAAGTCCCATTACATCATGCACCAAAAATGTTTCGTTCTGTATGGCAGGAATTATCAAGATATTTTTCTTCCTATGAAGTTAAGGTTATTTTTTCTCTTGTCGCCTTTTTCCTGGGAGCTACTCCCTTTGACACCCCTGCTGTCTATTCCATGCTTACCTATACAGAATTAAAACATGACGGTTACTTCAATGTTAAAGGCGGAATGTATCAAATTGTTGAATCATTGATCAGGGAACTTGAAAAAGAAAAGGTAAAGATACACTACAATGTAGAAATTAAAGATTTTCAAAAAGATAAACAAAACATTACAGGATTCATTGATCAAAGGGGTAAGATATGGACAGCTGATTACTTTGTAGCGAATGCAGATGCCGCTTGGTTTAGAGGAAACATTTTGCACAGGCGTGCATTCTCCGAGTCAAAACTTGATCAAAAAAAATGGACATTAGCTCCATTCACGATGTACCTGGGGGTGAAAGGGAAAATCCCAAACCTGGATCATCACAATTATTTTCTTGGAAACAATTTCAAGGAATATGCTTCAAAAATATTTAAAAATTCCATCACGCTTGAAAATCCCTATTACTATGTAAACGTGGCATCATTTTTAAATCCCGAGGCTGCTCCTGAAGGGTGTGAAGCAATATTTATCCTGTGCCCGGTGCCAGATTTACGTTACAAACCTCATTGGGAAGACCGTAATGAAGTGGCAACCACGATAATTAATGATCTTTCTGAACGCGCCGGATTTAATATCCAGGAACATTTGATCTCCAAAACAATTCTTGACCCCCGGCAATGGCAGGAAACGTTCAACTTATATAAAGGAAGTGGCTTAGGGCTTGCACACGATTTAAATCAAATCGGGTATTTTCGCCCTAAAAACAAAGATGAAGTATATAAAAATTTATATTATGTTGGTTCGAGCACTCTGCCTGGCACGGGTTTACCAATGGCTGTCATTAGTTCAAAGCTGACCACTGAACGGATGATCAATGACATTAACAAAAAACAATCTATAAACATTTAACCTGATTTCCCCGAGATATGAGTATCGAATTGTACCGAAATAATAATCTTGCATGCAGTAAAATCACAACAATCAATTACAGTACTTCATTTTCCATGGGCATTAAAGCATTCCACAAATCTCTAAGAACCCCGATATACGCCATCTATGGATTCGTACGATATGCCGATGAAATTGTTGACACGTTTTTTGATCATCCTCAAAAAGAATTATTCGACGAATTTAAACAGGATACACGTAAGGCTATTGAACGAAGAATAAGCTGCAACCCAATCATCGACAGTTTCCAATGGGCCGTGAACGAATATAATATTGAACAGTACATGATAGATGCTTTTTTAAACAGCATGGAGACAGATTTATACAGGAAGCATCATGATTTGAAAAGTATTGATGAATATATTTTTGGTTCTGCTGAAGTCGTGGGGTTAATGTGTCTTAAAATTTTTACAGGAAAAGATAATGCAAAATACGAGGCATTAAAAGAAGAAGCAATCCATTTAGGAAGGGCATTTCAAAAAGTGAATTTTTTAAGAGATATTCGAAGCGACTTCGAGGGGCGTGGTAGAATCTATTTTCCCGGGATTGATTTTCAACATATCACTGAAAACGATAAGAATAGAATCATACAGGATATCGAGGGAAGTTTTCATAACGCTTTGTCAGGGATTAAACACCTTGATAATAAAAGTAGACAGGGTGTATACCTGGCATATACATATTATTTGAAACTTTTGCAAAAAATTAAGCGTGCCCCCGTACATGAAATCATGAAACAACGTTACCGTATTTCAAACCGTTATAAAGTCTGGTTATTTATTAAAATAATGTTAATTAGTGTTTGTCCATAAATCTGATTACCTGAATATTAATTCGCTAATATATAACTAAAAAATAACGTTAAACATGCAACCATATTAATTCATATAACGTATATTTGTAATAGCATTTAATAGTTAAATAAAATTTATGCCATGAAAAAAATTATTTCTATCATAACCATCGGGTTTATTTATATTCTTGGAATATATTCCCAAAATCTTATTAATAATTATCAATTTGATGACAGCCAGCTTTACTGGAACGACAGGCAAATAACCTGGTCAGTTGAAACAGGGTTGAATCTCTCGGGCACGAATGCTGCTAAAATCATTATTCCTCAAGCCAATAAAGATGTTTGGAAATATCAATTATACCAGGAACTACCGGAAAACGGATTGGTGATTGCAGGAAGGACATACGAGGTTTATTTCATGGGGTATGCTGATACCATAAAAAATCTTAGTATCATGTTTCAGCAAAAATCAACAAGTAACACCCCCTGGACAGAAAGCACGCTACTTGATACACTACCGGGAACTTATGGCCCATATTATTTTGAATGCACGGAAACCATGGACGAAGTATCATTTTGTTTCATGATGGGTGAGGGTGCCGCTACAAACATTTACCTGGATTCAATAGTTGTATTTGATAGTGTATCAAAACCATCCGTGTATATACAAGATCCTGTTGATTCATCTAATGTATGCAAGGGTGACACGCTTAACGTGCAGACGTATACATACGATAATGACGGGACAGTTGAGCAGGTTGAATTTTACCTTGGCCCAACGCTCATAGGAACGGATACAACATCACCGTTTACCTGCAGTTACGTCTTACCTTCAATAGATACATCATATTCATTGATCGCGGTCGCCACTGATAATGATGCCAAAACCAGTGCAGATACCAATACAATATCTACATATAAACCGGCAATTTCTGCCGGTGCTGTATCGGCTCCTGTATGTGAAGGCGGTGATATACAGTTGACAGAGAACGGTAGTGCAGCTGTCAGCTGGTATTGGTCAGGGCCAACCAGCTTTACTTCAACCCAACAATCTCCTGCAAATACCACTGTATCAATTTCTGATGGAGGCACATACAATGTTACAATCACGGATGCAAATGGATGTAGTACTCATGATAAAGTAACCGTAATGGTGAACAGGTCAACCTCACTCACTATAACAGACCCTGCAGAAGGATGCCCGTCTGTTGATATCACGGATCCTGCTGTAACTTCGGGTAGTAGTATAGGAAAAACATGTACTGAACTCGATAAAAGCAATTGGACTGCTGGCTCAGACATGACATGGTGGGATGATGCAGATGGATTACCTGGTATTTTAGACACGAATGAGTCAACCTATTTTCATGCACAACCCCGTACAACCAAAACAAATTATATTGTTTTCAATATGCAATCTGTACAGGATATCAGTAAAATTGAAATTACTTCTGGTGATGACACGTTTGATGATGGTGTTTGTAAACTTTATCTTTCGGATGACAGTACAACCTGGATATATATTGGTGAATACGGCCCGTTCAACCCAAATTCAACAAAAACGATCAATGCTTTTGGAGTTTATGGAAAATATTTAAAATTAGAATTGTCAACAACCATTGACAAAGACTATTGGGAAGTTGCTGATATAGCCATTTATTATTACGTTAATGACACTTTGAGTTATTGGGAAGATGCATCTGCAACAATTCCTCTCGTGAATCCTGACAATATTACATCTAGTGGCACTTATTATATTAAAGCCGGTGTCAATCCATGTGGAGACATTAAACCTGTCAACGTATCCATCAATTGCGTCACGTGCCCCGACAGTTTAATTATTGATAATCCTACAAAATGGTATGAATACACGGGAAATTCATTCATAGATTATTTCAAAGGGACAAGCCACAGCAAATCAGGTGTATTTCATTGGGAAGCCGATGCATGGAGTGGAATCACCCTCACGCAAAGTGATTACATGCTACATATTCAGAATACGTATCCGAAATTTGCAAATGTAAACCTGTTTTTCGACAGTACTTCTATTATTGATGCAAGCACCACCCCGTTTTTATACTATGAAGCACGGGCCAGTAAAGATGTACCAGGAGGCATTCAAATGAGGGTGCTGGATTCAACAGGAGCATCCACGTGGAATCAATACAAACCTTCTTTCACAACCGAATGGCAATCATACGAATACGATTTATCCAGTGCCAATAACATTGATATTACAATTATTGACCATATTAACTGGGCGAGCCTGGTAGACACCATATCCAACGTGACAATAGACATCAGGTATATCGCGTTGGGCGACACCTCGTATAAATCCCATAAGTTTTCAAG
>CAYPTK010000079.1:0-12200 GCA_964413555.1 uncultured Bacteroidales bacterium
CTTTATAGCCTGGACACTGACTTTATAGGCACTAATTTGATTTTTTTTAATTCTTTATACAGAGGATTTTTATTTTTTAAGATGCTTTCATAAACAATAAAATTTTCTATTTTGAATTCATTGATATTGCAGTGATCGTATTTTGCAAGCAATGTCTTCAATGCCGGTATATCAGTTATCTTTTTTACCCGTGCAAATGTCAGATGAGGATTAAACGATTTGTTTTCTTTTGGATAACCTATTTTTAAAAGTTCATGTTCAATATTTTCATTTAATTTATTTAATATTTCATTCAATTCAATTCCCATCCATAATACACGGGGGTTGCTTATGTTTTTAAAAAGTCCTGTATTACTAAGGCCTAAAGTAAAAGCAGGAGTTTTTTCCCCAATGTGTTCCATGCAATCTACAATTGTAGAAATTTCATTTTCATTAATATTGCCCAAAAATTTTAATGTAACGTGATAGTTGCCGGGATCAACCCATTTTATATGTTCATTTTTCAAATGAACCATGAATTCGTTCCGGATTCTTTTCATTGAAATGGTTTCATTCAATTTAATTCCTATGAATATTCGCGGCATTTTAATGAAATGGTTAGTCTAAAAAAAGCATGATGTAAAATTATAATTGCCCGGCTTCCACTCGTTTAACGATTTCTTCAATTAAGTGGTCTTCTCCATCCGGGTCATATTCGGCTTTCAGGTCGGAACCGAATATTTTTGCAATTGTTTGCCAGAAAATAGCCGAGATCGAGCCTTTCATTTCTTTTATTAGTTCATAAGATGTATCACCTGTTTCACGGTCTATTAATTTCATTAATAAAAATCCCTGCTTCATGGTTAAATTTCTTAATTCATCTTCAAATTCTTCTTTTAACCGGTCTTCTACTTTTTTAATGTATTGTTTTTTTTCTTTTTCTTTTTCAAGGGTGACAAATTTTTTATTCATTTCAATTAATATTTCCTTTGCCAATTTTGCATATGGCAGCACTTTTTTAATATCTCTGACTAATTTTCTGTATTTACGGTAATCACGTTTACTGTCAAACGTGTATTCTGAAAAAACAATAATTTGATCAATATTATCAACCAAAATGGTATCTCCATCTTCAACTCTTGCTTCAAGTACCTGGTGATTATTGAAATAATACCCGGTATCTATGACAGGTTGTCCATTCACTGGCATGAAAAGGATAATTATCAATAAAGATATTATATTTATTTGAATGCTCATTTGATGGACAGGTATAGTTTTTTGTATTTAAAATTTCTTACGTTATATTTACGTTTCTGTTAATTTAACGAATTTTATATTTTTTATCATATATTTTTTCAAGAAAATTAACCCGAATTTTCAAATTCTAATAATATAAACTATTGATGAAGAAGTTGGAGAATAGTGAATTAACGCGTAAGTCTGTTTCAGAATTTAAATCTACTGATAAAACACCATTAATAATGGTTCTGGATAATATAAGGAGCGCGAATAATGTAGGTTCTGTTTTCAGAAGTTCAGATGCTTTTTTAGTTGAGCATATTTATTTATGTGGAATCACGGCTGTCCCACCCAATAAAGAAATATTAAAGACAGCTTTAGGTTCAACGGAAACGGTGTCATGGGATTATTTTAATGATACAGAAGAAGCGGTTCAAAAATTAAAAGTGGAGGGATATTCAGTTTACTGCATTGAGCAGGTAGATAAAAGTATTTTTTTAGATTGTTTTAAACCTGAAAATAAAAAGTATGCATTTGTTTTTGGAAATGAGGTAAGAGGAGTCAGTCAACATATCGTGGATATTTGTGATGGCGCTATTGAAATTCCCCAATTTGGCACAAAGCATTCGTTTAATATTGCTGTAAGTGCCGGCATTGTTTTATGGGATTTTTATATAAAGCGGACAAGTATGAAATAGTATCCCTATAAATCAAAAAACTGTTAATAGTAGCGTATAATATAAAAAAGGCGGTCAAACAGACCGCCTTTTTATTTTAAATATCTCGTGTATATTTATTCAACTATTGATTTGAATGTTTCGTCGTTCGAGTATTTTTTCGCGAAAACAATGTCGCGTGCAGCACGTTTTTTAAGTTCTTCACTTTTTGCAGCAGCGCTTCTTAAGTTTTCATAGAACATGTTATCATTGTTTGTTTTAGCACCGATGATAGCTTTCAGGTAATATACCACGGCTTCAGGATCTTCAATACACTCGAGGTTTTTAACTGCTTCTTCAGTATTTCCTTGTAATATTTTAGCCAAACCTGCATTTGCTTTACAAACATTTCCAAAGTAATTTACAGCTTCATCATATTTTGCATTCATGATGTTTACAATTCCGAGGTTGTAATTCACCGCGTCGCCTGCACCCATTGCAGATGTGAATAATTCTTCAGCCTTTTGTAAGTCATTGTTTTTGAGTGCAATGGCGCCTAAGTTATTGTTGACAGCATCTGTATCTTTAATTCCTTTTGCAGTATCAAATAAAGCTTTAGCCTGGTCCATATTATCCTGCATAAAATGTAATGCGCCTAAATTATTGTAAGCCCTGTATGACTCGGGATATTTTTTTGTTGCAGCTTCCAGGATGCTTTGTTTTAAAGTCATATCTTCAGTGAGAGTAGTGGCATAAAGCATTTCTTCTATGTCTAAAGTATCCGGGTTATTTTTAGATAATTCAGATATTTCTTCATCACTGTATCCGATTTTTTCGAAGTTTATAAAAATTTCGGAACGTCTGAGTTTAGGAAGTATTTCATCAGCCAATACTTCCCAGGTAGCTGCCATATTTTCAATTTCTTTTTCTCTTACTTCAGGGTCAGAATGCATAGATAATACCCTTAAGATAAGTTCTTTGTCTTCCAGTTCAGAGTTTTGAACCAGGTCTTTAAAGTTTTCCCAGTCTTCAGTAGTGGTTTTATATTCATAAGCTGATTCTTCTTCAGCTTTAATATTAGAAGCTCTTACTTTTTTATTGAGATAATTTGAAGCACTTGATTTTCTTCCCTCTGAAAGCCTTTCATTTAAGTCAATCGGTCCGTCAGGAGAAGCATAAGAAGCTATTTTAGCTTGTTTGAATTTCATTTTTTCACTTTTGCTGATTTCTTTCAGCATGTTTTCAAGTGTTTTAATATCTTCTTGTGTTAACTCGCTGTATCTCAGATTTGATCTTTCAATTAAATAGTGAAGGTCAGCCTTCAATGATTCTTCTGTGATTCGTTGGAATTGGTCGGGTTCCATGATTACTTCCGGTGTATTTTGTACTAAATTAGAAGTAGCTACAACACCCTCGGCAATTTTTACAGAGTCAAAAGGAGCTTTTGCATCTTCTTTACCCTGGAGATAACCGACTCCTGATATCATGAGTTCAGACCTGAACATGCCGTCTACATAATCAACCGTGTCAGAATAGCTGAAGTTTCCGCCACCATCAAACGAAATCACTTTATTATTTGCTTCTACATTTGCACCTTGCAATGTAACACTTTCCAAGGCTGTTTGTCCATTACTATATGTTAATACCGGTGTTAATTCCAAAATTGCTTTTTTGTGGAAAAATTTTTCGGGGAAGTTCCCTTTGATGTCCACGGCAACTTTTCCAGCGTGTAATTCAAGAGGGGAAGGAGTTACATTGTACTTTACCTCTCCGTACTGTTTTTTCATTTTATTAATCCCGCCACAACTGCTAAGCATGATCGCGGAGGCGATTAAGATTACTAAATTTAGTCTTGATTTTTCCATAATTCTCAAATTATTTGGTTTACAATTTTTTAAATTTAAGGGCATTCATGTTATGTTTTTTACAAACATAGTAATTTTAAACAAAAAGAAAAAAAATATACATTAAAATTTTAAAATTCTTTTTTAAAAAAATTTGTTTAGTTGACTTATTAACCCTGTTTTTCAGGTTTAGGCATTAGCACTTTTCTTGACAGGGTAAGCTTTCCAGAAGCTTCATCTATTTCAAGCAGTTTTACTTCTACTTCATCACCTTCCTTTAAAACATCTTCAACAGAAGGTATTCTTTTCCATGCTATTTCTGAAATATGTAATAAACCTGTTTTCCCGGGATAAATTTCAACAAACGCGCCATAGGGTACAATTGTTTTTACAATTCCTTTATATATTTCTCCTTTTTCAGGAACTCTTACAATGTCTTCTACTCTTTTTAGAGCTGCTTCTATTGCTTCTTTGCCTTCACCGGAAATTTGTACGAATGCTTCATGCTCTTCTCCGCTGAGTTCATCAATGGCTAGAGTTGTACCTGTTTTTTTCTGGATATCCTGAATGATTTGTCCGCCCGGGCCGATAATAGCACCAATCATATCCCGTTGAATTTTTTTATGTACAATTCTTGGGGCATGGGGTTTAAGTTCTACGCGTGGTGTGTTAATAGTTTCGTCTAATTTGCTTAAAATATACAGCCGGCCTTCTTTCGCTTGTTGTAAAGCCTGGGTTAATACTTCATTGGATAAGCCTTCAACTTTAATATCCATCTGGCATGCAGTAATACCGTCTTTTGTGCCGGCAACTTTAAAGTCCATGTCACCAAGATGGTCTTCGTCTCCTAATATATCCGAGAGGATGGCATATTTCCCGTTTTTAAAGTCACCTTTTGAAGCAGCTTCATCCGTGATTAATCCCATTGCTATACCGGAAACGCCTTTTTTAATTTGGACCCCGGCATCCATGAGAGCCATAGATGTTGCACAAACGGTTGCCATTGATGACGATCCGTTGGATTCTAATATGTCCGAGACAGCCCTGATCGTGTAAGGGTTGTCTGCATTGTCCGGCATTACATTTTTAATGGCCCTGTGAGCGAGGTTCCCGTGGCCAACTTCTCTTCTGCTTACTCCCCTGACTGGCCTTGCATCACCTGTTGAAAAAGGTGGAAAATTATAGTGCAGTACGAATTTTTCACTACCCTGAACAAGTACCTGGTCTATGGTTTGTTCGTCTAATTTACTTCCCAGTGTTATTGTTGTTAGTGATTGTGTTTCGCCCCTTGTAAATATTGATGAACCGTGGGTACCTGGCAGAGGATCTATTTCACACCAAATATCCCTGATTTCATCTGTTTTTCTACCATCTAATCGTACTTTATCATTCAGGATCATATTTCTGATCACTGTTTTTTCAGCATCTCCAAAATATTTGGTTACAAGGTTTTTGTTTATTTCTTCATTTTCAGAGTATGAGTTAAGGCATTCTTTTTCAAGGTCATGAAGCGCATCATTACGTTCTTTCTTGGTCTTTTTGTTTTTTGCAATGTCATAAATTTTATCAGAAAAGTTATCTGCAATTTCTTTTTTTAGGTTTTCATCGTGATCTTCGTGTTGATATGCCCGTTTTTCTATGCCTTTTTCTTTAGCGAGTTCATTTTGGATTTGACAGTGTTTTTTAATTTCTTCATGTGCAATATTGATGGCTTCTATCATTTCCTGTTCGGAGACTTCTTTCATTTCTCCTTCAACCATTAAGATGTTATCTTCTGTTGCACCAACCATTAATTCAATGTCCATTTCCTCTAATTCCGTAAATGTAGGATTTATTTTAAATTCTCCATTAATTCTGGCAACTCTTACTTCCGAGATCGGTCCGTTAAACGGGACATCGGAGACACTGAGTGCAGCAGAGGCTGCCAGTCCGGCCAGGGCATCCGGCATGATATTTTTGTCGGCAGACATCAGCGTGATGGTTACAAATGTTTCTGCATGATAATCTTCCGGGAACAATGGACGCAATGCTCTGTCTACTAAACGGGAGATGAGTATTTCGTAATCTGAAGGCCTGGATTCCCTCTTTAAGAATCCTCCCGGGAAACGGCCCGTGGATGCAAATTTTTCACGGTAATCCACGGATAATGGCATGAAATCAACATCTTCTTTGGCTTCTTTTGCTGATACAACAGTAGCTAATAGTATAGTTTTGCCCATTTTAACCAATGCAGATCCATCGGTTTGTTTTGCTAATTTTCCAGTTTCAATGGTAATGGTTCTTCCATCACTTAATTCAATGGTTTTTTCGATAATATTCATAAATTTATGTCTTTTAGAAAATAAAAATCATGGAACACCCAGGTATTTTTATTTTTTAATGGTTTATTTCCTGATTTTTAATTCTTTAATGAGCTCTCTGTACTTGTTGATATCCTTATTTTTTAAATAATTGAGCAAACGTTTCCGCTTACCAACAAGTTTTAATAATGACCGTTGTGTATCAAAATCTTTTTTATGACTTTTTAAATGATTTGTAAGGTATACAATTCTTTCTGTGAACCAAGCGATTTGAGATTCTGTTGAACCGGTATCCGCTTCATTATTGCCATATTTTTCGAAGAGCTTAGATTTTACTTCCCGTGTAATTTGCATATGCTTAATTTTTTAAAATTATATAGTTTTTTTTAAAGAGTACAAAAATATTTATTTTTTTCCAATAATCAATTTTTATACCATAAATTTATTGTTTTGGCTAATTTTTAAGTATGATATATTTCAGTTTTCCGAAAACCGGAAGAGTAAATATGGAATGATTTGTTCGTGATTATCGTGTAAACAGGTATTGTCTTCAAAATGTTAATTTATCCTTTTAATGCTTCTGCTCCATTAACAATATCAAGGATTTCAGCTGTAATAGATGCTTGACGGGCTTTATTATATTGCAACCTGAGTTCTTCAAGCATTTCGGTTGCATTATCTGTAGCCTGCTGCATTGCTGTCATCCTGGCCCCGTGTTCAGCAGCATTTGAATCCAATAATGTTCTGAAAAAATGCAATTTAAGTGATTTAGGAATCAGTTCGTTAAGAATATATACTTTTGATGGTTCAATAATATAATCACTAAATGCTTCTTGAGATGATGTAATTTTTTGATTCTCCTTTTCTTCTTCTTCTTCTTCTTCTTCAACCGTTATCGGTAAAAATGGTTCAATGGTTAATAATTGAGTCGCTGCATTTTTAAATTTATTGTATATTAATTCTATCCTGTCGTATTTTTTTTGAGCAAAACTTTTCATAAGTTCTTCTGCTATAGGAAGAACATTATCAAATGTTAATTGATCATATATATCATTGTTTTCGTCAACAATACGATATTCCTTGGATCTTAGGTAGTTGTAAGCTGTTTTGCCTAAAACAAGGAGTTCTAAATTTCCATTATCATGAAGTTCTTTATATTTATTTTGAATTTGATTGATTGTTGCATTAATCACTGCCTGGTTAAATCCACCGCACAATCCCCTGTTGGATGTAATTACAACAATCAGTATTTTTCGCGGATCACGTATTTCAGTAAACGTGTTGTCATCAATCGTGGCACTTTTATTCAGGTTATGGAGTATTTCATTTAGTTTATCAGCATACGGGCGAAGGTTCGTGATTCGTTCCTGTGCTTTTTTAAATTTGGCAGCAGAAACCATTTTCATTGTATTGGTGATTTGCCGGGTAGATGTAATGGAATTAATCCTGTTCCTTATGTCTTTTAAACTTTCCATACAGTTAATTATTCTATTTCTTGTTTTTGTTCATAATCTGCTGCAAGTTCATTTGCTGCCCGTGTAATTTTTTCGCCAATTTCATCATTAATAATTCCTTCTTTGAGTTGATTTAACACGTCCTGATGTTGTGTTCTCATGTATTGTAAGAAATTATGTTCAAATTCTCTTACGTTTTCTAATGGTACTTTTTTCAATAAACTTTTTGTACCACAGAACAGGATGGCTATTTGTTCTTCCACGGATACCGGTGAATATTGATTTTGCTTGAGTATTTCAACGTTTTTTCTTCCTTTGTCAATCGTGTTTTTAGTGGATTCGTCGAGGTCAGATCCGAATTTCGCAAATGATTCAAGTTCGCGGAATTGGGCCTGGTCGAGTTTGAGGGTACCGGCTACTTTTTTCATGGATTTAATCTGTGCATTTCCACCAACGCGTGATACAGAGATACCTACATTGATAGCAGGACGGATTCCCGAGTTGAATAATTCTGTTTCGAGGTATATTTGGCCGTCTGTAATGGATATTACATTGGTTGGGATATAAGCAGAAACATCACCTTCTTTGGTCTCGATAATAGGAAGAGCAGTTAAAGAACCACCTCCTTTGACCATGGGCCGGATTGATTCAGGCAGGTTGTTCATTTTTTTTGCCAGTTCATCGGATTCAATGATTTTGGCTGCTCTTTCAAGGAGTCTTGAATGCAGGTAAAAGACATCTCCCGGGTATGCTTCCCTTCCCGGGGGCCTTCTTAAGAGTAGTGATACTTCCCTGTAAGAAACGGCTTGTTTTGAAAGGTCGTCGTAGATTACCAACGCGTCTCTTCCCGTGTCTCTAAAAAATTCACCAATAGCAGCTCCGGCGTACGGGGCATTGTATTGAAGTGCTGCCGGTTCGGATGCCGGGGCAGCAATGATCGTTGTGTATTGCATTGCATCATGTTCTTCAAGCACTTTGGCCACGTTAGCGATGGTAGATTCTTTTTGTCCTATCGCGACATAAATGCAATAAACAGGTTTCCCTTTATCGAATTCTTTCTTTTGATTGATGATGGTGTCAATTACAATAGCAGTTTTGCCTGTTTGCCGGTCGCCAATGATCAATTCCCGTTGTCCTTTGCCGATAGGAATCATTGAATCTATTGCTTTAATCCCGGTTTGAAGTGGTTGATTTACAGGTTGCCTGTAAATTACCTGGGGTGCTTTTCGTTCAAAAGGCATTTCGTACAATTCACCCCCGACGGGGCCTTTTCCGTCAACAGGTTCACCAATGGTGTTGATGATCCGGCCTAATAGGCCTTCTCCTACTTTAATTGTAGAAACCAATTTAGTCCGTTTTACTTTATCTCCTTCTTTAATTTTCTCTGAAGGGCCGAGTAATACGATTCCTACACTGTCTTCTTCGAGATTAAGGGCAATGCCTTTAATGCCACAATCAAATTCTACAATTTCTTTTGCCTGTACATTTGTCAGCCCGTGTACGATCGCGATGCCGTCTCCAACACGGAGGACTGTTCCAACTTCTTCAAGTTGGGTTTCTATATTATATCCTTCTAATTGTTGTTTTAATATAGATGAAACTTCCGATGCTTTGATCTCGTTAGCCATAATGTCTCATTTTATTATGTTGAATGTATGTATTAGATTTTTTTAGAAAGTAAGTTTTGTCTTATTTGGTTTAAGTTTGTTGATACGCTTGCATCATATAATTGATCATTGATTTGAAGTGTAAACCCGCCAATGAGCTCTTTGTTAACCTCATGGCTCATCTCTACTTCGTAATCATATTGTTTTTTTATAACATTAATGATTTGCATTTTAAGGCCCTCGTTTATTTCAATTGCTGTCGTGAGGATAGCAGATTTTATTTTTTGTTGACTTTTATAATACTCTAAAAAAGTCCTTAAGATGTCAAGGATGTATAATTCTCTTTTTTTTCTTATGATGAAGAGTAAAAAATTAAGTGTTGGTTCTTTTATTTTGTCTTTAAAGATTTCACTGGTAATTTTGATTTTTTGTGCATAGGTGATTTGGGGATTGTTCACGAATAAGGTAAATTCTTTCACTTGCGAGAGGGTATTATACAGATTTCCGACGTCTTCATAAAGAAGCGGAAGATTTTTTTGTTCTTCGCCTACCAAATAAAGCGCTTTGGCATACCTTACTGTAATTTTGCTTCTGTTCATATTAAGAACTTAATTCAATTTAATATCTTTAAGCATTGTATTGATATAATCTATTTGAGAATTGTTGTCTTCAAGTTTTTGTCTCAATATTTTTTCGGCTATATCAATGGATAAATTTGTTATTCGCGTTTTCATGTCGTTGACAGCAGCGGCCTTTTCATTATTAATGGTTTCTTTTGCTTTCTGGATCAAATGCTCGGCTTCTTTTTTGGCCTCAATTTTGGCATCGCCAACAATTTTATCTTTTATTTTTTCACCTTCTTTGATCATTTTGCTCCGTTCTTCTTTGGCTTCTGCAATGATTTTTGCATTGTCGGCCTGTATGTTTTCCATTTCTTTTTTGGCTATTTCTGCTGCCTGTAACGAGTCATTAATGGTTTTTTCCCGTTCACGAATCGAGGTAAGCAGGGGATGCCATGCAAATTTCCTCATGATAAACAAAAGGATGCCAAAACATAATACCATCCAAAATAGCAATCCTATTCCAGGGGTTATTAGTTCCATAGACTTTTATTTTTAGTTTATATTTTATATGCTGTGAAGTGAAATTCACCCCACAGCTTATTTCCTGACACTGTTTTTGACCGGGTCAATGTAAAGTAAAGTATTTTTCTTTATTGCAATGATTTTCTTGTTGCATTAGACAAATAATACAAGCAAGCATACAACTGCAGCAAAGAAAGCCACACCCTCGATCAAAGCAGCAGAAATAATCATATTTGCCCTGATGTCCCCGGCAGCTTCGGGTTGACGTGCAATACTTTCCATGGCATTACCACCAATCCTGCCAATACCAAATGCTGCAGCAATGGCTGCTAATCCGGCTCCAATGCTGGCACCTACCAGGGCAAGTGATGAAACTTCTAATAATACAAATAATGATAGCATAATTTATAATTTAAAGGTTAAACATTTATATATATAGTTTAATGATGTGGTTCTTCAGTTGCTTCACCAATATACAGGGCCGTTAAAATTGTAAATATGTATGCCTGTATTACAGCAATTAAAAAGTCCAGGATCATCATAAATAAAATGAAAACAATGGATAATGGTGATATAGAATACCCCAGGCTAACCTGTATTTGTCCGAATAAAAAGATTAAACTCAAAAACCCAAGTTTAATAATATGTCCTGCACTAATATTTGCAAAAAGCCGGATAGTTAATGTAAAAGGTTTCGTGATCATACCGACTACTTCAATAACAGGGACAAGAGGGATCGGTAATTTAAGCCAGGTAGGCACATCCGGGTTTAATTTTTCTTTCCAGTAATGCTTATTCCCGCTTATATTCGTGATGAGAAAAGTAAATAACGCGAGCGCGAGCGTACCAGCAATGTTTCCTGTTACAGCTCCTTCTCCCAATAAAGGGAAAAGAGCAAGTATATTATTTAACAGGATGAAAAAGAAAATGGTTAAAAGGAAAGGCATAAACTTTGCAGATTTTTTTTCGCCAATGATTGGAACGGCAACGTTATCCCTGATAAAAATGATTAACGGTTCTACAAATGATTGCAATCCGGAAGGTGCTTTACAAGGGTTTTTTTTGTATTTTTTCGCTACAGGGATGAAGATAAAAATGAGCAGTAAAGAGCTGATGAACACACCCGATCCAATCCTGGTGATTGACAGGTCAAGGGGAGTATATTCGCTGCCGTCTGATAATTTTTCAACAATATCTCCTTTATTTGGCCCTTCCAGCGCGATCCTGAATCCCTTGTATGATGCTGTGCCGTGATGAAATTTGCTGGACATGAATACATGCCATCCCGAGTGCTTACTCCGAAGTATGATAGGCAACGGGATGGTGATATGATGATGGTTGAAATGGATAATATGCCATTCGTAAGAGTCGTATATGTTACTGAGTATAAAATCTTTAGGGTTGAATTTATTTTCTTCTGCTTGGTGGGATGTAGTGGTATCGCTCTCGTGTGAAGAGCTAAAGCCGTTATATGAAAATAATGTTATGAAAATGAAGGCTAAAAGTATAAATTTCCAGTTTTTAGGACAAAGAGGACAAATATTCATTTACATTCTTTTTAAATTTTCAAAATTGTTCAAATATATAAAAATTGCCCGAATGTTGTATGTCGTATACAAAAAATAACAAAAAATAAATACAGCAACAAACGGTAATGGTTGATTGTCAGTGTTTAGCAGAAGGTATAATAGTAAGATCAATAAATATGCCAATAATTTTAGTCCAAGTATTAATAAAAAACGCGTGTTGAATTTTTTGGGTTTTTCGTGTATCGTGTTCACGAGACATGCATGTACTAAAATAGAAATGATCATGAAAGCCAGGATAAGAAACGGGAACAAGTCAAAATAAAATTCGGACAGCATGGTATTGAATAATAGATAACCCGTACCCGCTAAAATGACAGATAGTATAAAAATGTGCAAAATATATTTTTTAATTGCATATCTCATAATAATCGTATATTGTTTAATTAGTGTTTGTCCATAAAGTCACTTTTTTGCGATTAAAGCACCAAATCACAAATTACAAATTAC
>CAYPTK010000080.1:0-12174 GCA_964413555.1 uncultured Bacteroidales bacterium
CGAGGCTTGCGAAGCCCCAAAATGCGCAGTTTACTGGCGTAAATGAGCAATTTTGGGGCAAGCGTAACGAAGCCTGCCCCGTAAGGAAGAATGACTGTACCGGGGTTAGCGGACATTATGGACAAACACTAATTAGAGCCATCTGCATCAATACGCCTTTGCAAACAATACCCTTTTATTTGATGGATTCCCTGTATAAACACACTTACCTGTTTCGTCAGGAGCATCAAAGGGGATACACCGAATAGTAGCCTGGGTTTCTTCTTTAATCTTCAATTCTGTTTCGGTCGTCCCATCCCAGTGTGCCAGGATCAAACCGCCTTTTTCATTTAGTACTTTTTTGAATTCGTCAAACGTATCCACTTGGGTAGTATGCTCTTTCTTGAATGCATTGGCTTTTTCAAAAATATTGTCATGGATATCATTCATCATTTCTTCCACCAGGAGTTCTATATTATCCTGGCTTACAATCTTCTTCTCCATAGTATCACGCCGGGTGATCTCCACGTTATTATTTTCAATATCGCGTGGGCCCAGGGCAAGTCGTACAGGCACACCTTTCAATTCGTATTCTGCAAACTTCCAGCCGGGTTTGTGTGTATCACGGTCGTCAAACTTCACAGAAAAGCCTTTGCCCTCTATCCTTTTCTTTAGCTCCTCCCCTTTTTCACGAATAACATCATACTGGTCTTTGCCTTTGTATATGGGCACGATAACCACTTGCACGGGAGCTAATTTTGGTGGCAATACCAGCCCGTTATCATCTGAATGAGCCATAATCAGTGCCCCCAAGAGCCTGGTAGACACGCCCCATGAGCTAGCCCATACATAATCCAGTTGGCCTTCTGCATTGCTAAATTTTACATCAAATGCTTTGGCAAAATTCTGGCCAAGAAAATGCGATGTTCCGGATTGTAATGCCCGCCCATCCTGCATCAAAGTTTCAATGGTGAGAGTATCTACCGCACCTGCAAACCGCTCATTGGCTGTTTTGTGTCCTATGATAGAGGGTACGCGCATCCAATTTTCAACAAACTCTTTATAAACACCCATCATTTTATGGGTTTCTTCAATGGCTTCTTCTTTCGTGGCATGGGCTGTATGTCCTTCCTGCCAGAGGAATTCAGCTGTCCGTAAAAACAAACGGGTCCGCATCTCCCATCTGACGACATTAGCCCATTGATTTACTAAAATGGGAAGGTCGCGATATGATTGTATCCAATTCTTATAAGTATTCCAAATAACCGTTTCAGACGTGGGCCTTACCACCAGTTCCTCTTCCAGTTTAGCATCTTCGTCCACTACAATCTCATTATTCTCATCACTCTTTAACCGGTAATGAGTTACCACTGCACATTCTTTGGCAAACCCTTCTACATGGCTTGCCTCTTTGCTGAGGAATGACTTGGGAATAAACAGTGGAAAATATGCATTGGAATGCCCCGTGTCTTTAAACATCTTATCCAGCACATCACGCATTTTTTCCCATATAGAGAAACCATAAGGCTTTATGACCATACAACCCCGCACAGCTGAATATTCTGCCAACCCGGCTTTCAGCACTAAATCATTATACCATTGGGAATAGTCTTGTTCCCTGCTTGTTAATACTTTTGCCATAATATTCTATAAAAAAATAAAAGTGTTGTTTTGTTTATAATTTGCCACAAATATTTACAATATTATTCACATTTCATTAGTTTTATAAGAAAATATTTTGTAAATTAGAGTAAAAATATGCCAACTAATTGGCAAAAAAAATCGTATTATATATAGGAACCAAAAGTATAGAACCATGAAAACAATAATACAATATATAGCTATTTTTATCAGTATTGCACTGATTAGTGGCTGCGGAGCTACCCAGCAAGGGGTGAGCAAACATGATTACATATATTATGATCCTGTAGAAGACGAAAAACAATTTGAACAGGTAAATGACCGGGAGGAAACGCGAACCGGTGAATACCATTCTTCATCAAGATACAATGCCAGGGCTGAGAACAAAGAGCAAACAGCCAATCCCAACTCCGGGAGTTACGCCTCAGATGAATATGGCGAAACCAAAGAATACAAACAACCGAAGAGTTATGATGAATACCAGGATGATAGTTATGAATACGATTACGAGTACGAGTATGAAGAAGATAATAATAATGAAACCTATTATTATGAAGAAGATGACGACGCGGACACGTACATCACGAATAACTATTATTCAGGATATTACACGAGCCGTATCAGGAGGTTTTACAGGCCAACTGTAGGCTTCTCGTATTATGATCCTTTCTGGGGCAGAAGCGGTTTTTCAATCGGCGTTCATTATGGCACGTATTATGATCCATGGTATTACAATACATGGAACTATGACCCGTGGTATTATGACGGTTGGTACTATGACACCTGGTATCACAGGCCATACCATTCGTACCATTATTGGAATTATGACCCCTATTACAGTTGGAGATATCCACATTACAGGTATCACAGCCCATATTACGGATACCGGTCATATTGGAACGGGTACCATGCAGGATATTATTATGGAAGCACAAAAGAGGATGACAATTATACTGTAGGTCGCAGACGTTCTATTTCCGGTACCGGAACAGGTTCGTCAACGGGCTCTAATAACAAATCCGTTTCACAAACTTCTTCAGCAAAATCTGGTTCATCAACGCGTAGAAGGTCATCTAATGTAACATCATCTCCTACAACCAAAGCAGGTACAGAAAGCGGTACCACACGACGAAGAAATTCTGCTACTACCACTACAACCACGAGGTCAAATGACGATCAATCCAATATCAGGACAACAAGAAGATCAAGTGGGGCCAGTTCACAAATAAAATCAAGCAGTCGTACAAAAAATTACACACCATCACGAACATACAGTAACACTAAATCAGATAATAACAGAAATGACAGTTATCGAAGAAGCTCAAGGAGTTCTTCTTCCGGTTCTTCTTACAACAGAGGATCTACCAAGTCTTCCGGTTCTTCTTATACTCCGAGAAGAAGGAGCTCCTCTCCCAGCAGGTCCTCTACAAAATCAGGAAGCAGTTATTCCGGTAGAAGCAGTGGTTCTTCAAGCGGCTCTTCATATTCAGGTAGCTCGCGAAGGAGTTCCGGCGGCAGCAATTCTCGTGGAAGCTCAAGTAGTTCATCTGGAGGAAGAAGAAGATAAATTGAATGTATAAATTAATTTTTAAAAAATGAATCTAAAACAAATCTCATTATCAGCAAGTATTTTGCTTTTTTCATTTACATCGTTCAGCCAGAATTTTGATGATGCTGTAACCTTCTCCCAAAACATTCCTACAGGTACCGCAAGGTTTGCCAGTATGGCAGGAGCATTTGGTGCATTGGGTGGTGATTTTACTTCACTCAGTTACAACCCGGCTGGTTCCGGGATATACCGGGGTAACGAATTTGTCTTCACCCCTTCACTGCACCGGAGTAATACAAGCAGTACCTTTTTTGGAAATACATCACAAGATTTTCATTACAGCTTTGGCCTAAATACATTAGGATACATAGGAAGATACCAGTTAAGCAATGATGATAACGGGATTGTGAGTTGGAGTTTTGGAGTAGGTTATAATAAATTAATGAATTACAATAACAAAACGATCATAGAAGGCAATAATCCCGATAATTCACTCGCTGATCTCTATGCAAATAATGCTAACAACGGTTTAATCGATCCTTATTATGAAGATTTGTTTTATGATGCATATGTAATTGACCAACAAAATGGAACATATGTCAGTGCACTACCTTACAGCAAAACACAACGTAAAACAATTTCGACAAATGGTTCTGTCGGAGAATACCTGTTTAATATTGGTGCAAATTATTCAAATAAATTATTTTTTGGCGCTACCATCGGGATACAAAGCCTAAAATATCACTTGGAGTCCAGCCATTATGAATCAACCGAACATCCTTTAGAAGACACATTGGCAAGCTCATTTACATTCAGGGAAGAATTGACCACCAAAGGAACAGGATTTAAACTCAAACTTGGTGCGATATATAAACCCATTCAACCATTACGGCTTGGATTTGCATTGCATCTGCCCACCTTTTACCGTTTGAATGATGTATATATTACATCCATCAATTCTGATAAGATTAGTGGGCCGTTTTACCCTGTTAGTGGATCAGGTGCAGAATTAGGCGACTTAAAATATGAATACAGCCTAAATACATTTTCAAGCCTTTCCGAATTGCCTTTCAAGGGGATGGTTAGTGCAGCATATATACATAAAAAAATTGGTCTCGTGAGCCTTGATTATGAATATGTTGACTACACTTCCATACGATTTAGAAACGGTGATCAGGGATATGACTTTCATACTGAAAATACAACCATACAAGATACACTAACCACTGCCATGAACATTAGGGCGGGTGCTGAAGTAAAACTTGGAAATATCTCTCTAAGAGGCGGTTACGCTTACTATGGTAGTCCGTTTGCAGGAATTGATGCAGATTATAGTTTAATATCCGGTGGAATAGGTATCAATATTGAAAACATGTATCTTGATTTCGGATATGTTTACAGAGAGCAATCTTCCCCTTATTTATTATATAATATAAACGGTTCACCCGATCCTGTTGCTTCCATCAATAAAAATAATAGTGAATTTATGATCACCATTGGCTTCAGGTATTAATTAAAGACGCCTAAATTTTGAAAAAATGAAAAACATCCTTATTGTTTCAACAAGTCTTATTATTATCAGCCTATTTTCCTGCGAAAAAAAAGAACCTCAAAAAGCTGTTTATAATAACATATATAACATCTATGATACCACCTATAATTATGACACTAACATTTATTATTATGATAACGATACAACCATCTACAATATAGACACGCTTATCAATGAAGTGTATAGCGACATCATCACCATCACTCCCTCTGAATGGGTAACAGACGGAAGTAGAATTTATACAACCAAAACAGTCAACATCATTTCGGCCAATATAGCAGAAAATGGAGCGGTATTGGTATATTACAAAGCATTGGAAACAAATGAATGGCAGGCTCTGCCATACACATTCCCAGACGATGTAGTCGTTGAAACATTTTGGTATAAACAAGACACCATAGAGATTGAACGAGTTGCTCCAAGTTCATTAACTCCAACCATCCCAATTGATGATTTAATCTATAAAGTAGTGGCAATAAACAGCGCCGGTTAAACTGTTTAATTTATATATGATTAATTTATATATGATTAATTTTCAGAAAACACTATTAATTGGCCCAGAAAATCTTATTTCCAACATATGGTCATTGATTGTAATAGCCGGTTCATAATGTTCATTTGAATAATATGTGTAATATATGTATCGCTTCAAAGCCAATTTATCTATCCTGTCAAAACAATAATTCTCTCTTTCGTAAAGTTATATTGTCAATTTCATAATAAAAATCTACAACCAAATCCTTATTTAGAATAATTTTAAATAAAGAAAAACTCTATTCATTCAATAAATTTATTACTTTTGATATATTAAAACTGAATGGATATATTTTAGAAGAATATTAGAATGTAAACATTATGAATTCAGCAGTGAAGAAAAAAGGAGCGATAAAAATAGATATAGAAGGATGCAAAGGATGTGGAATATGTATTACATCCTGCCCGAAAAAAATCATAGACTTTTCCGGAAAATTAAATGCAAAAGGATATAAATATCCTTATGTCACCAATCCTGATGCCTGTACAGGCTGCACGAACTGCGCGGTCGTTTGCCCCGATGGAGTAATACAGGTTTATCGGGAACAAAGTGAATAATCAATTCAAAAAAATGGTAACTTTGGTCATTTTTGAATTTTCTTCAAAAGGTGTATGATTTTTTGCTTTATACAAGGAGGTAATTTATGGAAGATATACAATTAATGAAGGGGAATGAAGCCATTGCTGAAGCTTCTATACGTGCCGGGGCTGACGCGTATTTTGGATATCCCATCACACCACAATCAGAGGTAATGGAATACCTGACCGCTCAAAAGACAGAAGAGCGGACAGGTATGATCGTATTGCAGGCAGCAAGCGAAATTGGAGCCATCAACATGGTATTTGGTGCAGCCGCGTCAGGAAAAAAAGTCATCATAAGTTCTTCTGGCCCGGGTGTAAGCTTAATGCAGGAGGGTATATCTTATCTTGCAGGGAGTGAACTGCCTTGTTTAATCGTGAACGTGGCCAGGGGCGGCCCGGGATTAGGGACAATCCAACCTTCTCAGGGCGATTACTTTCAGGCAACACGAGGTGGAGGCCATGGCGATTACCGTACGTTGGTTCTTGCTCCTGCATCTGTACAGGATATGGCCGATTTTGTAAAACAAGGGTTTGACCTGGCATTTAAATACAGAAACCCTGTTTTGATCCTTGCAGACGGTATGATCGGACAAATGATGGAAAAAGTAAATTTTTTTGAACAAATTGAACGTACTGAAAATACTGACATCCCAAAACTAACGCCATGGGCTGCAACAGGAAAACCAGGAAACAGATCACGAAATGTAATCAAATCGGTTGAACTGCATTCAGAGACATTTGAGAAAATCAATCAAAAGTTACAGGATAAGTACAAACAGATGATGGAAGAAAACGTGCAATACCAGGAATTTCAATGTGAAGATGCTGATTATTTATTGGTTGCATTTGGATCGGTTTCCCGTATTTGTCAGAGAGCAGTAGAGGATGCCAGGAAACAAGGTATAAAAGCCGGCCTGTTAAGGCCCATTACATTGTACCCCTTTCCTGAAAAACGCGTAGCAGAACTTGCAGAAAGTGTAAAAGGGATCTTAACCGTGGAAATGAATGCCGGCCAAATGGTCGAAGACGTAAGGCTTGCTGTCAATGGAAAGACAAACGTGCAATTTTATGGACGTATGGGAGGAATGATCCCTCAACCTGACGATATTGTCAACAACATCCAAGAAAAATTTTTGGGAGGATAAAGAATGCCCGACATACAATACACGACCGACATCATAAATAATAAAAATTTAATTTACAAAAAATCATCTTTATTAACTGACAAGCCCATGCATCATTGTCCCGGTTGCGGTCATTCTACAGCACACCGGCTCATTGCAGAGGTAATAGAAGAAATGAACATACAGGACGAAACCATCGGGGTTGCCTCTGTAGGTTGTTCAGCTTTTATTTTTGATTATATTGACCTGGATTTTGTTGCTGGTCCGCATGGACGGGCTGCAGCCGTGGCAACAGGTGTAAAACGTACTCGTCCCGACAAATATGTCTTTTCATACCAGGGTGATGGTGACCTGGCAGCCATCGGCACTGCTGAATCTGTTCATGCCTGCAACAGGGGTGAAAATTTCACCATCTTTTTCATCAATAACGGGCTGTATGGAATGACAGGCGGACAAATGGCACCCACTACAATGGAACACATGAAATCTACCACGACACCTTACGGGAGAGACATAAAACAGATGGGACATCCTATGAAATTTACAGAACTGGCAGCAAGTCTGCCAGGCACCTATTATGTTACCCGTCAGGCTGTACACGAGGCAAGTGCCGTGAGAAAAACAAAAAAAGCCATTCGAAAAGCATTTGAAAGCCAAACACTTGAAAAAGGTTTATCATTTGTAGAAATTGTATCCAGCTGCAATTCCAATTGGAAAATGTCGCCAACAGAAGCCAACCAGTGGATGGAAGAAAACATGTTTCCCTTTTACCCACTCGGAGATATCAAGGTGGATGGAAAACCAGTATAAAGTTAAATTTTAGGAGTAAGTTTAAACAGATGATACAAAAAAGAATTTGCAAAATATACCATAAACATGACTGAAGAAATTATATTTGCCGGATTTGGAGGGCAAGGTGTGTTGTCCATGGGAAAAATTTTATGTTATTCCGGGATTTTAGAAAACCTGGAAGTCACGTGGATGCCTTCATATGGCCCCGAAATGCGTGGTGGAACTGCCAATGTTACCGTGGTATTGAGTGACCACCAGATCAGTTCTCCCATCATCAATTCATTTGATTCCGCTATTGTCTTAAACCAGCAATCACTTGATAAATTCGAATCCAAAGTAAAACCGGGAGGAATCCTTTTATACGAAACAACCGGGATTAAACGGCATCCTGAACGAAAAGACATTAACATCTTTAGCATAGATGCTGTCAATGAAGCTTCAAAATTAGGTTCTACAAAGGTATTTAATATGATTGTACTGGGTGCTTTTATTCAAATCAAACCAGTGATAAAATTTGAAAGCCTGAAAAAAGGATTGAAAGATGCATTGCCAGAACGGTATCATCATATGCTCCCGTTGAATGAAAAAGCAATGGAAACAGGGAAGGCAAGTATTCAAAAAGCGACAATAACACGATGATCATTCGTTTTCTTCTTCATCACGAATAAGCCCCATCCGTTTAACCCTGTTTTCCCAGTTTTTACGGGCCTGCTTTTGCATGTCTTCAATATCGTCCTGTTCATCCATGATCTCAACCCCAACAAGGGTTTCAATTATATCTTCCATGGTAACCACTCCCGATGTTTCTCCATATTCACCAACAACAATAGCCAGATGTGTTTTTTTGTCAATCAATTTATAAAACAATTTAATGATTGGCATTTGCTCGTTCACAACATACACTTCCCTGCTGATGCTTTTCAACAAATTATCACCCGCGTTATCAATGATATTTTGCAATACTTCATCTTTCAGAACAATTCCCGTAACATTGTCAACGTGCTCTTTATAAATTGGAATTCTTGACACTTTAAGCTCATCATACATGTTGTAAAATTCTTCGATTGTAATATCTTCTGGAGCAGCCACCATAATCGTCCTGGGCGTCATAATACTTTTGGTGATAATCCTGTTGAATTTCATTAAATTCAACAGGATTTTTGATTCCTCTTTTTTAAAAATCCCTTCCTGGATGCCTCGTTCTGCCATAGCCTGAAACTCGGAACGGCTTAAAATGCTTTTTTTGGACTCGGGCGGGCTCAACAATTTTGTAATTCCTTTAGCCAATATAGAAAACGGGTATAATGGTGAGTAGACCAGCACGTATAATGCACGGGCCGTGAATGGGGCAAGCGACTTCCAATAATTGGCTCCCAGTGTTTTAGGAATAATTTCTGAAAAAATTAAAATCAATAATGTTAACACTCCTGATACGACAGACAGGTATTCATTCCCCCATAGTCTTTGTGCCTGTGCTCCTACCCCAGCAGCACCAATGGTATGTGAAAAGGTATTGAGTGTTAGAATCGCTGACAACGGTATGTCTATATTGTCTTTAAACTTTTTGAGTGCAAGCCCTACCTTTTTCCCTTCTTTAATCTTTCCTCCAATGTATGAAGGGGTAATGCTAAGCAACACTGCTTCAAGAATAGAACATAAAAAAGAAAAAAACAGTGCAACCAATAAGTATGTAAATAATGTAATCATTCGATTTAAAAATATTTAAATATAAAGTGTATGTTCTTTGATATAATGATATACAATAGAAGGAAGAAAAAATTTCATGTCGTGGCCATCTCTTAATCCTTTTCTTATAAAGCTGGAAGAGACATCAATCTTTGGTGCATCAATAAAATGGGTGCTTTTAAATGTTGTGATTTGTTCCGCCGGGTATCCTGCCCGCGGATACACGTAGTGATTACATAGATCAATAATTTCTTCATAAGAGTCCCATCTTGGTAAATTCATCAAACTGTCGCTTCCAATGATCATTACAAATTCCCTGCCCTGATTCTCTGACTGGATTTTTTTGATGGTGTTAACAGTATATGAAGGTTTTGGCATACTGAATTCAATATCCGAAATATGATAATCATGATCATCATAGTCATCAAAAACTAACTTCAACATCTGTAAACGATTTTGGCCGTTTAATAAATCTGACTTGTTTTTTAATGGATTTCGCGGGGTGACGACAAACCATATCGAATCAAGGTCTGTAAATTCCTTCATGTAATTGGCAATTGCAAGATGTCCTATGTGTACTGGATTGAATGAACCAAAAAACAAACCTGTCTTCATATGTTTATAATTTAATTTTTAAGCGTAATTCTATTGAAGTTTATAGGCACAAAAAGGGTGGTATGCAATTGGGTTTTGGGCATGGATAAATCCCCTATATCTTCTAAACTTCTACACTTACCTTTAGCTCTTGTAATCCTGAATACGAGTGACAATATTTTTGTCATAGGTCGGTTCATATTTATTATAATACTCATCAAATAGACGAAAATAAAAAATCTCTCACTAATTGTTCTGTTTCCCTGCATGCTGTATCAATATCATCATTTATGACAACTTTATTAAAATAACCGGCAAACTGAAGTTCAATCCCGGCTTTTTTAAGCCTGGCATTTATTTCCTCATCATTTTCTGCTCCCCGTCTCTTTAACCGCTTTTGAAGTTCCTCGATGGAAGGTGGTTGAATAAATATTGATAATGAACGATTTGGATATTTTTTCATGATACTCATCCCGCCTTTCACATCTACTTCAAACAGCACGTGATGGCCTTTTTCCCAAATCCGGTTGACTTCTGTTTTAAGCGTACCATAATACTTCCCCTGATATACTTCTTCCCATTCAACAAATTCATCATTATCAATTTTATCTTTAAATTCTTTAGGACTTAAAAAATAATAATCTTTCCCATAGATTTCCCCGGGCCTTTTATCCCTGCTACATGCAGAAATAGAAAATTCCAGTTCTTTAATTTTTTCAATGAGGTGTTTTACAATGGTTGTTTTCCCGGCTCCTGAAGGAGCAGAAATAATCACCAACTTACCTGAATCTGCTGTATTTTCCACTGAATCAATAAATAATTAATTTTTATAATACATTCATTATTTGTTCTTTGGCTTTTTCCAATTCGTCTTTCATCGTGATGACAATTTTTTGTATATCACTATCACTGGCTTTTGAACCTATGGTATTGATTTCACGAAGCATTTCCTGTGCAATAAAATTTAATTTCTTTCCTACCGGTTCATCCAGTTTTAATATTTCTAAAAAATAATCGCAATGATTTTCAAGACGGACTTTTTCCTCATTTATATCAAGTTTTTCTATATAATAAATGATCTCTTGTTCCAAGCGTTCATTGTTATTTTCTGTTACATTAGAAATCTCATTAAGGCTTTTCTGTATTCTATCCCTGATTTTTTCAATTCTACGGGGTTCAAATTTACAAATTTCCTGAATATGTTCTTTTATAAAATGAATCCGTGCACGGATATCTTTTTCCATTGCTTCTCCCTCATCCTTCCTGTGTTTTATAAGCATTTGTATTGCTTCTTCAATGCTTTCACTGATTTTATTCCACTCTTCATTTTCCAGTTGAGGTGACTGCTTGGTAATAACATCCGGTAATTTCAATATTGCTGATAATAACGGTTCCTGTCCTGTAATATTCAAATCGCCCGATAAATCTTCCAATTGCCGGTAATATCCTTTGACTATTTGTTTATTTATGTATAATTCTCCATTTTCTGTACTTTCTTTTCCAATATACAATTCAATTTTACCGCGTTGTAAATACAATAATAATAAATCCCTCGTGACCATCTCTTTTTCCCTTAAATATAGAGGAATTTTAATACTTATATCTATTTGTTTGTGATTCAAAGATTTTATTTCAATGGAATACTGTTTTTCTCCAATTTTACAAACAGATCTGCCATAGCCTGTCATTGACTGTATCATGAATTCTCGTGTTTAATCTGAATAATGTGGTTTATTGTGTGTCACTTTTTGTCCTTGCATAAACGGAATCCTACATTTCCTGTATCATCAGGATTTGCAATAACCCTGACAGTATTGGTTAAATTTGCTTCGCTAAAACTAACCCAACTCCCTCCCCGGATCACTTTGTATGTACCATTTTCCGGGCCGGGAGGGTTTTTCCCGGGACTTTTCCTGTAATATTCACCTGAATACCAATCACTCACCCATTCCCATACATTGCCGGTCATATCATAAATACCCAACTCGTTTGGCTTTTTGGTTCCAACGGAACGTGTACTACCCCCGGAATTTTTAACATACCAGGCCACTTCCATGGATTTATTGCTCCCGCTAAATATTGTATTCTTCCCATTTTTTCCGCCTTTAGCTACATATTCCCATTCGGCTTCAGTAGGAAGC
>CAYPTK010000081.1:0-12146 GCA_964413555.1 uncultured Bacteroidales bacterium
TTTGTTTCTTCTAGTTTTTCAACCTGTATTTCATTGTCAAAATGACCAATGTTACAAACAATGGCTTTGTCTTTCATATTCTTCATGTGTTCCACGGTGATCACATCTTTATTACCGGTTGCCGTAACATAAATGTCGGCTTCTTCAACCACGTCTTCTATGGTTTTTACTTCATATCCTTCCATGGATGCCTGTAGAGCACAGATAGGATCGATTTCGGTTACGACAACACGGGCGCCATAATTTCTAAGGCCTTGTGCACACCCTTTTCCAACACCACCGTACCCGCATACAACAGCCATTTTACCGGCAATCATCACGTCGGTTGCACGTTTAATACCGTCAATCAATGATTCACGGTTGCCATACAGGTTATCAAATTTTGATTTGGTGATGGAGTCATTCACGTTGATGGCTGGGAAATATAATGTTCCCTTGTCCCTGCGTTGGTATAAACGATGTACACCTGTCGTGGTTTCTTCAGAAGCACCTCTTAATTCTTTAATGGTATTTGTCCATTTTTGATTGTCTGTTTCAATTATATCCCTTAATCTTTCAATCAGGGCTTTTTCATCCCATTGCGTCACGTTTACATCCAGGATTGAAGGGTCTTGTTCAGCTTCATATCCCATAGACACCATAACAGTAGCATCACCACCGTCATCAACGATCAGGGTAGGGCCTTTGCCTCCCGGGAATGATAATGCCTGTGCAGTACACCACCAGTATTCGTCTAATGTTTCGCCTTTCCATGCAAACACGGGAATGCCCATATCTGCAATGGCTGCAGCTGCTTCATCATTGGTTGAATAAATATTACAACTTGCCCATCGAACATCAGCCCCAAGTTCAACAAGGGTTTTGATCAATACGGCTGTTTCGGTTGTCATATGTAATGAACCCATGATTCGTGCACCTTTTAAAGGTTTTGACGAGCCATATTTTTTCCGGATATTTACCAACCCGGGCATTTCATGTTCTGCAAGTTCGATTTGCTTATATCCACTTTTAGCTAATTTGATATCTTTCACCATGTAAGGGATGGCAGCATCTACTTTTTCTAATTTTGACATGATTTTGTATTGAATTTATAGTTAATAAAAATGTTAATATATTACGTTTTATTTTTTAAACACGAAAATACCCCAGGTCAGGTTTCCCTCGTTTCCGCCTTTGATCCAGTGCCTAAGGCCTTTTTTCATATTTTCCCTGTATTCTTTGGATACATATCCCTCGAGTTTATGTTCATTTTGCTCCAGTTCTTGCAATACTCTGTCATAATGCAACGGGAGGTTTGGAGCCAGATCTTCATAATGCTGTTCTTTCAGTCCAACTTCTTTTGCTGCTTGTTTGTAGAACGCGGGAGACCCAAGCGAAGCAAGGTTTATTCTGTCATAAATTGGTTGTAACACACTTTCGTCGCAATTGTCGGATTGCATCGGGTCAGTAAATATAAATTGACCTCCATTCTTTAATACTCTGGCTGCTTGTTCCATGACTTTATGCCGTTCTCCACTATGTAAGATGGCATCTTCTGACCATACGATGTCAAAAGTATCATCAGGGAAAGGGATGTCTTCAAAGCTCCCATCAATAACATCAATAAGATGGCCGAGTCCTTGATCCTGGTTCATTTTGCGGCCTCTGGCGTTTTCTGTTTCGCTGAGGTTGAGGACTGTTACGTGGCAACCAAATTTTTTGGCCAGGTATCGTGCGCTTCCTGAAAATCCACCTCCGAGGTCAATGATTTTGGTGTTTTCGTCAATTTTATCGGCATATGAAGCCATCTGGTCTATTGTTCTGCGGCTTGCAACAAAAATGTCTTCGTCTTTTGATGTATAAATGCCCAGGTGAAGGTCTTCCCCACCCCATATTCTATAATAAAAATTATGGGCATCATCGCTATTATAATAAGTTCGTGCAGTATCAACTATATCTGAATATTTCTTTTCACTCATCTTGATCTTTATTTAGGGTTCAAAATTACGTCTTCTTCTTTAATTTCAATAATTATTTTTAACTTTTTATATTTCTTCGTACATGCCTGCCCTGTATGCTTTCATGTATTGTTCACAGAACGGGTCTTTGCCCATGAGGGTTTCTGCTGCTGTAATACTGGCCATCATTTTTTTATCGAGTGGATTGGTAATTGCAGAATCCAGGCCTTTTGAAATGGCCATCACCATGAAAGTTACATTGGCCAGTTTTCGTTTCGGGAGTCCGAACGAGATATTGGACGCGCCACATACTGTATGTATACCGGGAAATTCTTTATTGATTTCCTGAATGGTATTGAAAAATTCCACGGCTAAATTATCTCCTGAACCAATGGGTTGTACCAACGGGTCAACAAAGATATTCTCGACGGGAATATTATTTTTCACCAGCTCGTTCACCATGTTATTGGCTATTTTCATGCGTTCGTCTTTGGTATAAGGCATTCCTTCGTCGCTCATACACAGTGCAATCACTTTCATATCAGTTCCACTTACCACGGGAAGCATTTTCTCCCATCGTTCTTTTTCCAGTGAGATGGAGTTTAGCATGGGAGTTCCTTTATGTACTTTAATGGCCTCTTCCAAAACCTTCGGGTCCGGAGTATCAATACAACACGGTACATCAACAACATCCTGCACGGTGTTGATCAACCATTTCACGTATTCTTCTTCTTCGCCCACGAAAATTCCTGCATTCACGTCAATAAAGTTCGCGCCATGTTCAAACTGGTCTTTCGCGACTTTTTGAATTTCTTCTGCATTCTTTTCTTTGATAGCAGTTTTCATTGATTTTCTGCTGGCATTAATTAATTCACCGATAATGTTCATAATGTTATCCTCCTATGTTAAAAATTCTTTTTGCTGAACAATATGTCCAGGTTTAATATATAAAAAATCAGGTTCATCATAAGGACCGTGTATCAATTGTCTTAAATATTTACCGGACCCTTTGATTTCAATAAATTTTTTTTTGAAATATGCAGCATTTTCCCGTGCACGTTTTCTGTATTTTTCTTCATCTCTCATTCCCGTGTTAATGAATGAAATGTGTGTATAATTTTTCAGTTCTTCCTGTATGGCATATTCTGCCATTTCTCTTCCAACACGTTCAGTATATTCATTTTCTAATAATCCCAGGGGGTCCTTTTCATTCTCGATCCAGCTTTCGGTTAAATGATAAGTCCCGGGTTGTTTATTAAAAAATGAATGATAGGTATTCCGTTCTCCCATCATTAATGCAATACAATCATGTACTTTAGGAATAAACAATCCCTGGCCCGGGGCTTTTACTCCTACAATTCCACCGGAACATAATCCATAGGCCAGGACGACTGTATTGACTTGTTCGTTGCCTGATACCCTGTCCAGTTCTTTTTGTATTTCAGTCTTCATATTTTGAGGTGCCCTGTGCAGGTTTTGTTCGAGAAAAATGACCTGTACATCCTCCAAACCGGAAGCAATGATCTCCAGTTCGGGATTTAAGCTGCCACATGCTATGATGACTTTATTCATGTTCATCTGTTAATTTTTAATTTTTAAGCCTTTTAATTCAAAATACTGTTTGCAAAGCACGTATCAGGGACGCTACATAACAATGGCAAATTTTATTAAAGGACCGGTTCATATTGTATTCCTTCTTTGTATTCAAAAGGTTTTAATAAAAAAAAAGAATTTATAATGAAGGAATTTGCTGTTTTTCTGAAATTTTCGGGTTTCCTACTGCACGTGCTATATACCGTTGCAATGACCCTTCTTTTTTCACTTTCACTTCCACGTAAGGGTCTTCTGCCCCTGCATGAATAACAGCTTTCCGGGCTTTATCTTTCACCTTGTCTTCTGCAAATTCGCATGCTTCTTCAAAATCTTCGATTTCAAATTTTTCTTTCCCGAATTGAACCATGTAGGTATGTTTATCTTCACTTTGCCGGACAAATACAATGGCTTCTTTGATTTCCATTAAAGAACCTGAAATGGCGCCTATTGCATTGGCCACTTCTGAAAACTCTGGCAGTATAAAATGCGCGTTGACTATTTTAGCTGCTTGTTTTACAAAATACTCGGCCGGAGCACCTGTCCCGATAATGGGTACCCTGCTGTCGAGATTTACAGCCAAAAAGTCGTTTTGCCCCCTGAGCGTCTCCCTGAGCATCCAACGTCCCCATTCTCCATCTATTCTCGTGGGCATCTCACTGGTTTTATTATCCTGGCAGGCAAGAAATATAATGATCTCTTCCACGATCACGTTAATAATATGTTCAATGCTTTGCCGGATAAATCTGGATTTTTTCAGTTTCGGGAAATGACAAACATAATCCAATGCCGCTTCAGCAGCCCTGGTATCCCACATATTCATATTCCCGTCAATATGAAGAATATCTGATGGTGTGAGCGTAGATATTTCAATGTATCCCTGCTGCAATAAATTCTCACATTGCAGATGGCCGGGATGATATACATCCAATGCTTTCACAACTTGTGAAAGTCGTTTTGGCCCATCTCTTAAGAAATCAATAATTTTTTTATGATTGCCTGATAATAATTTATACACGTGATCTTCTGGTGGCCGGTATAAATTCCAGTATTCAATTTCTGTCAGCCTGATTCCCATGTTGGTCCTGTTTTTCAGGTCGTACAGCTCATTGGCGACATGCTCGAACCGGATGGCCAATTGTGAAAGCGGTGTGACTTTCTGTGGCCCGATCACCAGGTTGTAATAATCATCCAGGGTAATTTTGCTATCGCATCCTAATGAAATGGTACGGATACTGGCAGCTTCTACTGCAGTCTGGGTATCTCCAACCCTTGCTCCTTCTTCGGAAACGACAACCCTGGCATTTTCAACCAGTGCCATGTCAGTGGTAGTACTTCCCACGTCTATTACAAGGGCATTATTTTTCTTTGATAAAAACCGTCCTCCAATGGCGCTGGCTGCCGGGCCTGACATCACGGTATCCACGGGTTTTTGAATGGCTTCTTCATAAGGCATGAGTGTTCCGTCGCCACGTACGATCATCAATGTTGCATTGATTTTCATCTCTTTAAGTGATTTTCTTACAGCACCAATAAAATCGTGCATGACAGCCACCAATGACGCATTGATTGAAGCGGTCCCTGCCCGTTTAATCGAGTTGATCTTGGTAGAAAGCTGATGGCCCATCACCACGGGCAACGAGGTCATTTCCTGAATGATCTCGAACGCGCGCTCTTCATGATCAGGGTTCAGGGGACTAAAATAACTCGAGATGGCAATGGCATCTACTTCATGTTGGTATGTTTCCACCCATTTTTTTATGCCTTCTTCATCCAATGGTTTTTTTTCTGCACCTTGTGCATTATGCCCGCCATCAAAATATCCTACCTCACTTGCAGCTAAGTTTTCCTGCATATTATAATCTTCCACGAGGCCCCGGTCATATCCTATCAATATCAATCCCACCCGGCGTGCTTTCCCCTCGGCAACAGAATTGGTGGCCAATGTACTGGAAATGCCGACAAGCCTGATATCATAATCATCGCTTATCTTAAGCTTTTTCAGAACATTGATTACACCTATTTTTAAATCATTCCTTGTCGTGAGGGTCTTCGCGCTACTAATCACCTTACGGGTACGGTAATGCAATAATGCCCCGTCTGTAAACGTTCCGCCTGTATCAATTCCAATTACATATCTGTTCATATTTCTCCTTCCTTCGTCTTACTACCTCCGGAATTAATGAAAGGGATATTCAATATCACGTGCCTTGCTTTTTAACGCGTTCTTCGGCTTGTTGTAATATTTTTTCAATTTCTTTGTCAGCTGATTCAGGTACTTTGGAACGAGGCCCTTCATAATTATTGATCAAATCGCGTGTTTTTTCAATAATCCTGTCTTTCATTGTTTTGCTTCCTTGTGCCACCCAGTCTTCATAGCTGTTCCTGTCCATTAACGTGGGAGTCCAATGCTTCCTGAACCATTTCATGGTATGGTCTTCATAAAGATAATGTCCACCTGATCCAACATTTTCAATGACATCAACAGATAATGTTTCTTTATTTACTTCCAGTCCTCTTTCAATGACGCGGGCCATGCTGATCAGTTCATCATCCATCACTGTTTGGAATATATCGCCGGTCATCCCGGATTCAATATATCCATTGTCATGTACAAAATTAGCACCGCTCATCATGGCGGCATTGATAGAAAGGCTCGCTTCCATTGCAGATTGCATATCCATTGATTTTGAATCGGTACATCCTGCTGTAGAATACATTGGAAGTCCGCAATAATGTACTACTTCTGTTAAAGCAGCACTTAAAAGGCTTAATTCCGGTGCGCCGTATGAATATATTGAACATTTCATATCCAGGATGGATTGTACACCACCCACGATAATGCATGTCCCGGGGTTGATCAATTGAGATGCAATGACCCCCACCATTGATTCCGAGAGAGCAACTACCAGCTGTCCTGCATGGGTTGCCGGAACAGTACCACCGCCAATAGCACAGGGGCTATATACTTGTGGTACGCGGTTCTCTGCACAATACATACATTTGTCAATGGCATGGAAATCACTTACCAATGGGGAAATGGGTTCGCCATAAAAAATATAATTTGGCCTTTGCCTGAATTCTTCTTCGCCGCCGGCCATGGCAATAGCCATTTTATGTATATCGCTGCACCCGTCGCGGTTGAATGACCAACTCATGATAGGTGTAGTGGTATTTCGAATCATGTCTGCAAATTCATACACGTCTGCCAGGCCATAAGTCACGTCACTCATCGACCCCAATGACTGCACGTATCCCATGTTGGGTAATGCATCACACACGCGTGCTACAATAGAAGCATCTTTCCTGACATATTTTCTGCGTTCCAATGTATCTGTATCAATAAAGTTAGGAGGTGTTGGCCCGGGGCCAAAATAACTCCGTTTCTTTTCAATGATGATGCGTTTTGATATATCACCGTCCCATGGATACACCTCAGTCACGGGCGGAACAGTTGATAATGCTTTTAAGATTAATTCCGGCGGAAAGTAAACACGGTTATCATCTACTTTGCAGCCGTTTTTTTTGAATAACTCCTTTGCTCCTTCATGATGGACATTTGCCCCTGTATATTGTAATGTACGCATCATTCCATTAAAAATCCGTTCTTTTTGATCTTCTGACAAGATCGAAAAATAAGGAGATTGTTGTATAGTGAAATTTGTTCTTGTACTCATATCTTTAAATAATTTTTATGTTCAATATTATGATAAATTAATGATTATGAATGCCGTTTATCAGCATCATCAATAATCTTGTGAAGTTCAACTTTTAGTTTCGGATCCAATGGGATGGGGTTGTATGTATCCAATAGATGCTGAGTTCTTTCTTTTACCCTGTCGCCCATTGATTTTTCCCCATTGCCTTTCCAAGTTTCATAATCGCTTCTGTCTTGTAGGTTTGGCAAGAACCATTCTTTCCAATATTTAAAGGTATGATCCGTGGTGACATATTCTCCGCCCGGGGCTTGTTTTTCAATTAAATCGAGCGCTAAATGTTCATCATCCGTGTTGATTCCTTTGCCAAATTGTCTAACCATTCCCATCATTTCATCATTTAACACGAGGCTTTCCAATGATGCATTTGTACCATGATCAATGTACCCAACATCATGAATCAGGTTAGCACCCGAGAGGAATGAATAAAACAGGTTCATCATTTGTTCTGAAGCAGCCTGCTCATCAAGGATTTTCGCATCTGTGCATCCACCTGTTGAGAACATCAGTAAGTTCAGCCATTTGGCAATGTCTGTATTTGCTGCTGAAGCCAGTGATAATTCCGGGGCTCCATAGGAATAGGTTGATTTCTTCATGTCTAATATCGTGGTTACACCTCCCATGATCAATGGCATCCCGGGATTTTTCAGGTGGCAAAGCACGGTAGCGAGTAACGTTTCAGCCAGTGATTGAACCAGCATTCCTGCCATTGTAGCCGGTGCAGTAGCTCCTGAACTAGGGCATGGCGTATACATTGCAGGGATTTTCTTTTCTGCAGAAAACAATAATTTTTCTACTGCTGTTTTGTCATTTTTTAATGGCGAGATGGGTTCAATATACACGACAAACATGGGATTTAACCTGAATTCTTCTTCACCGCCCTGGATCAGGCAAGCCATTTTCCAAAGGTCTTCAAGGCCTTCGCCATTCACACTGGTTACCACCATGGGCTTGGCACATCCTTCCAACATGGCCATGAACTGATGACGGTCGTATGTCTGTGGATTGGGAGCATCGCCTACAATACCATGAGACATGAAAAAGTCATAATTAGGCAATGCATCAACCAATTTGCCCGCGTTTACAATATCTTTATAGGTTGTTCTTCTTCGTTCGCCTGTTTGACGGTCGTAGGTAAAAGGCAGGTCAGAACCCGTGCCAAATGTCACGGTATCTTTTTGTAAATGAACAGATCTTTTTCCATTTCTTCCTTTTAACGTGATTTTCCGCGGATAAAAATTTAACGCTTCTTCTACCATTGTTGTAGGGATCCGCACGTTATTACCCTTGACAACAGCATTGCTGTTTCTAAACAATTCAATAGCTTCTTCATGATATACTGATCCGCCTGTACGTTCCAATACATCGAGTGCAGCATAAAATATCTCTTCTATTTGATCATTAGAAAGCACCTTGAATTGAGGTGTTTGTTGAATAGATTGATTCATTTTCATCTGTTTATATTTTAATTTTTAATGGTCAGATAGCTTGCCCCGCTAACGGCGGGGTAACTCACCATGAATTTATATTTTGACGTTTACATCGCGATGAGCGTATAAATAATCATCCGGCGCGTGTCATTCAAAGAATTTGTCATGGTTCGGTTCATCGCTATATGTTTTTTAATTTTCTAAAATTCATAAGTATATTGCCATTGGCCATCCATGCATAATTATAAACAAGAGGTATGGCAAATAAAGCTATTCCCTTGATTGCAAACTTGATTGAATTTCTCTTTCATAAGTTTGTACCTCTTTTTATAGTGTTTATTGGCGGCCTGGTTCATCTTTTGTTGCCGCGGTATAAATATTAAATCCTTTACTATTACAATAATCGGGCCAACTAAACTTGTTGCCTGAATTTAAATATATTATAAGAATATTGTAATAATAAAATAAAACGATCTGGCAATAATTGTAGCTGCAAGAGCTGAAGGAAAGCGGGTTTTAACCCGCTTTTTTATTAAGGTATTCTTTGGTTATTTCAACTGCTCTACCAGCATTGGGAGCGTAAAGGTCAGCGCCGATTTCCTGAGCAAATTCTTCGGTTACAGGTGCGCCACCCAGTATAACAGTTACCTGGTCACGTATGCCTGCTTCTTTCAGTGAGTTAATAATTTCACCCATTCGCGGCATGGTGGTTGTTAGTAATGCAGAAATCCCGAGTACATTCGGTTTATGCTCTTTTACTGCATTTACAAATTGTTCATTGGGCTGGTCTATGCCTATGTTGACGACTTCATACCCGGCTCCTTCAAACATCATGGCTGCCAAATCTTTTCCAATGTCATGCAAGTCGCCTGCAACAGTACCAATAACCATTTTTCCAGCACTTCCAAGTTCACCAGCCGATAGTTTAGGCCTTAATATTTCCATTGCCGAACCCATTGCTTTTGCACAACGTAGTACTTCGGGCATAAACATTTCGCCTTCCCGCCATTTCTGGCCCACGATGTCCATCCCGGTTAATAATCCCTGGTTGAGAATGTCACCCGGGTTGGCACCATCATCAATGGCTTGTTGGGTTAACGTTTTTAACTCTTCGATTTTACCTTCAATTAGTGATTCTGATAATTTACCTAAGTCTACACTCATAAAATCTATTTTTTAATTATTATATAATTTATTTTTTAATAAATCGAGTGCAAAGGTAGAAGAATCTATCGGTTAATCAAAAATAAATCGTAAAATATTGCTTTTTAAGTAGTTTCAAATCGGGCTAACTCCTTTATAATGATAAAGAGACCGGGAATATTATTTTTTTGTTATTTTTTATATAATAATTCCCGGGTATATTATTTAAAAATTTAATTTGATATCTGATGATTTATTTTTCTTTTTTTCCTGAACATTACAAAAAAATGATTAATTTTCTCCAAAATTTTAAAACATGTTATAATGAATCTATTGCCTTTATATCTTATTTTATTACATTGATAACGTGTAAACCAAATCATCATGGAAACTATTAAAAACCCGTTTAAATTCAATTTCCCTAAAAAATATCAACTATACATCAAACGTGTATTTAATAAACTAGAAATATATGTTTTAATAGCAGGATTGGCCGGGTATATATTAAAAACAACCGGTTCTGAAATAGGTGAAACATTGATCATCTTGTCTTTATCTATACTTATCATCTTGTATTATTTCATTGCTTATACACTACCGGAAGAAAAAAAAGGGAAATGGAATGAATTTGTGTACAAATTGACTTGTTGGAGCTGGTCGATTTGTTTGGCTGGTATCGTATTTAAAATACAACATTATCCCGGCGGCGAAATAATGAGTCGGGTTGGTTTATTATCATTATTAATGGCTTTACCTGCCATGCTTTTCATTAATAACAAAACCAAAGAGGCTCCTGTCTTCAATAATAAAATGATCATCAGAACAGCGGTAATCCTGGGGGTAGGAATTTTAGTGTACATGGCACCGGCAGGCCTAATTTGAATTCATCGTATTCCCATCGAGTATAACGAAGAAGTCGGACATTATGCACAAACACTATTTCTACTTTAATAATCGCCCTTCATTCACAGAAAAACTTTTTTCCAGTTCTTTCTTTCGATTCCCGTCCGAGACTACAATTAAAAAATCGCCGGGTTCTATGATCAAATGGCCAGCCGGGTTTTTAATCAATTCATAGTGCCCGTTTTGTTTTTTGCTGATGCCCATTAATATGGTATTGAAATCTTCTTTGATCTTTATAAATACTTCTTTACATGAAAGGCCTGCATAAGGATTCTTTTCAGACACGTGAAATTCCATAAAATCAAACGTGTTTTCATGAGTGGCCGTGGTAATGAGGTCTTCGGTAAACTTTGCCACGTCCGGTTCAAAAATAAAACTGGCAATGAGTTTTGAACTGATCTCCTTTTCCGGGATGACATATGTTGCCCCGGCGCTATAAAAAGTCTCTTTTAATTCTGAATTTGATAAATATGCAACCACGTTGATGTCTTTGTGAATTTTTCTTAAATTGATCAGATAAACCAATGCCCTGGAATCATCTTCCATGTTTATGAATATTGAAGACGCGTGATGAATATTTGCCTTTTTCAACAGGTCAAGGCCCTGCATTTCGCCAAAAATAACAAATACATTCCCCGGGTATATTTCGTAAATTAATTCCACGTCATTTTTATTGCCGGAGATAACCACTACCTGCTGGTTTGCATTGATGATTTGATCTGTAATAGATTTTCCAAATTCATTCCATCCTACAATGATGACATGGTTGTTAAAATCTGTTCCGAAATGGCCTAATTTTTTCTTTTCCATATAATGTTGTATTTTATGTGTGATTTGACCGATCAAATAACTTAACACGCCCAGGCTGAACAAAATCAGTATTAGCCCGACAACTTTTCCCGGCACGGTCACGGGATAAAGGTCTCCATATCCAACGGTAGTCAAGGTAACAATAGAGTACCAAAAAGCATCGAACAAAGTCTTTATCGAACCGTTACTATTGCTATATTCGAAATAACGAATAGTAGCCAATAAAAAAATAAAGATAAGAAGGGCAATTATAATTTTCAGAAAAGGGTATAATTTCTTCTTTTTCATAGACTTTCTTCTGGAATTAGTGATTCCAGTTGATGAATGAACAACCGGTTTTTCTGTTCGTTGCAACTGCTGATCTCAACATACGTCTTCCCTGCCTCGGGAAACGTGTGGATCGCCAGGTGGCTTTCTGCCAGTATCCATACAGCAGTGAAGCCTTCATTATCAAACGGCTGGTCAACTTTTTGAAGCACGTTAAATCCAGCCAAGGATAAACATTGATCCATCATATCAATCAACGTATCAGCATTCGTTTCATTGATCCAACATTGATGATTGTATATTTCAGCTTTCATAAATACATGTTTTATCTGTCAAAAATAAAGAAAAAA
>CAYPTK010000082.1:0-2173 GCA_964413555.1 uncultured Bacteroidales bacterium
GTCTTTACTATAAGGCATTTCCAGAAAACATTGTCCTATTCGGTATTGAATACCATAATGTTCCTGGAAATGTTGTTTCAATAATTTATATAAATAAATGGCCTCGTTATATTCTCCATAAAAAAAGAAGGATTCTGCTTCTATAAACATTTTTTTGTAATTTCCTTCAAAATATTGAAATCCAGGAGTTTTGTTTTGTGCAAACGTGTTGTGTAATGGGGGTAGGAAAAAAAAAGCCACGAAGAACAACGAGATATTTATGTTTGTTTTCATCCTTTTTATAATTCAGTTTTAATATTTACAAGTTTATCCACCCGGAGTAGTTTGTAATCGAACTTTAGAAGTGCCTTTTATGTTCAGGCATCGTGGAGTAAACAGTAAGTTCATTTTATTTTTTACTAATTTAATGGCTGAATATAGTAAGCGTTCAAAAAAATGCATGCTATACTCGCGTGTTTATTATTTTATAACATAAACAAATATATAATAATTATTCTATTTGAATAAATGAAACGGGAATTATTTTATGAATTATGTTTATTCCCGATTTTCAGGATGTTTTTGAATACGATCGACAGGTCGTTTTCTAATTTGTAATCTTTTGAATAAAGCAGGTTAATCTTTTCAATCATATCATTTGAGAAATTTGATTTTTTCAACCCGTCTAAAGGTGTGAAGATTCCTCTTTTTAAAGAAGGGAGTTTTCCATTGTTTAATTTTGGACCCGTGTAAAAGCCGATCCATGTTTTAATTCCTGTTAATACTTTGAGACAATTCGTGAAATATCTGCCGGGTTTTTTTATAAAGAAAAATAATATAGGATAACAAATGATCAGAATTACACTGGTAAGTATGTCAAATATTCTCTTATTTCTTTTGTTCATCGGTTTAGAAATGGAATTGAAATTAATCACGTAAAGTTCTCCCGATGTATTGATTGAATTGCTTCCGATGATAGAGAGACTTTCAGGTGGAGCAATTTTATAATCAACTTTGATATCTGACAATTCAAGCATTTTTTTTATTATGCTTTTCGTGGATAATTCTTTTGCAGAAAATATAATTTCATCAATATTGTTAATGCTTACAATTTCACCTAATTGATCAATATCACCAATAAATGCACCATTTTCAGTATTATTTGGATACGGAGATACAAACCCTGTTATTTCTGCTTTGACTTCTATTTGATTGATTATTGAATGTATTCTTGATGCTTCTTCTTTGTCCCCTACAATTATAATTTTTTTCTTATGGCCTGATCCGAGTTTGTATCCCTTGATATTCAATAAATGCAAAAGAGTCCTGAACATTGTCGTGGACAAAATAGCCCATAACGTGCCCGCGAAGATTAATAATCTAGAATAATGTAAGCTGCCTGGTACCAGGGCATATAGTACTAAAATAACAATCGTGCCAAAAAGGATTCCCCTTGAAATTCGTTTTATTTTCAATGGCTTATCGTATCCGCCTGAAAATAATATAAATATAATCCATATAATAATGTATACAGGCAATATAATATTATAAAATTCATCCGGGTAAACAATTGCATTTTGTTTATACCTGTATTGTTCCCAATAAGAAACTATTTGATAATATCCGGCATATATCAATAAAAAGTCAGTTAAAGGAACAGTAACAGCATTGAAAAAGCGGCGGATGATGGATAAAGATGCACGAAAATATATTGCAAAATATATTAATGTAGAAAACGTTTTGATATTTTTTTGGGTAAAATGTTTACGTGCAAAGATGAGCATTGCTTTGTAAAAAATCAAAACATAATTGACACTTCCTTTTTTAGTGCTTTCTCCTTTATAATGGATAATGGTTGATTTTGGGAAATAATAGTTTTTGTATCCTGCCTTGATTAACCGGTATGAAAGGTCAATGTCTTCTCCATACATGAAGAATGCTTCATCGAGCAAACCGGCTTTATCTAATGCTTCTTTCCTGATAAGCATATAAGCTCCCGGAAGTATTTCCACTTCATTGATCTCGTCTTTGTCAAGATAACTTAAATGATATTTACCGAAAATTTTTGATTTTGGAAATAGCTTCGATAGTCCAAAAATCTTATAAAATGCTACAGAAGGTTTGGGTAATGAACGTTTCGACTCGGGAAGGAAATGCCCGTTTCCATCTATCATTTTAACTCCCAGTGCACCAG
>CAYPTK010000082.1:2183-11856 GCA_964413555.1 uncultured Bacteroidales bacterium
TCCATGAATCCAATACACTTGTTAAAGGTATCTTCCTGAACAACAGTATCGGGATTTAATAGTAGTATGTATTCACCTGATGACTGTTTGATTGCTTGGTTATTGGCTTTAGAAAATCCCGTGTTTTCACGGTTTTCGATCAGCTTAACACCCGGGAATTTTTCTTTTACCATGGCACATGAACCATCTACAGAATTATTATCTACTACAATGATTTCAGTATCTATGTCTGCAGCAGCCCGCTGGACACTATGAATACATTGTTCTAAAAAATGTTTGACATTGTAATTGACAATGATAACTGTAAGCTTCATCATAAGAAAGAATCAACTATAGGATAAGTATTAAAATAAAACGTGAATATTAAAAAAATTAATATACTTAAGATTAATTTAATCTACAAATTGTATTATTGACGCGTGATTTTATTACCATAACATGTAATGTTCAAGCGTTTTAAAAGATTGGTGAGGATAAAATATAAAATTATTGCAACAGGAGTCACTACCAATATCCAGGCACCTAATGCCTGTACAATCGTTCTCCACGAATCTAAAAGTGTTTTAAAGAAATCTGTTTTACACGTGAGATAAAATTGCTCAAATGATAACGGGATATAATTATTTTTAAAGATAAGGGTGCCGAGTTTTGCGAAAGGGATGAATAAAGCAATTTGTAATGGCCATAAAGCCAAATTTATAGATTGTATTAACGCGAAATTTAGCCTGAGCGAGAACGCGATCAGGGCAAGTAATGCCGTGTTTACTCCCAGGAAAGGAATAATGGCCATACTCATACTAATTACAACAGCTAATGATATTTTACGTGGTGTTAACCCTTGTTGGAGATATTCTCTGAATATTTCCTGTATTTTTTTGAACACGTTGTTTTTCATTCAGGTATATTGTTTCAACAACCTTCGATTTTGTATTTAGTGATTCTTCCATGATATTTGCTAATCCCGATACAGTCATTCTTCCTCACGGGGCAGGCTTCGTTACACGTGCTTCCCAATTCGCTTATTTACATCCTGTAGACCGTGCTTTTTTGGCCCTCGCGATCCTCGTTATCGAACATTGTTCCCCCCCCCGGCTTTATTGACAAACAATAAAGTCAAAGGTCCGTGATATTCTTTAATTTAGATTGTCCAGGCATGATCAATAAATATAAAAACAGGAATTATAATACCGGATATTCATGTTATTACTTTTTTAAATCAACCATGGGATTTCCCTGCAGTTGGCCGTTTGGAGATAATTTAAGCAAAAAGTTAATGGTGGGGGAGATGTCGGTCATTTGCAAATCCTCGTGGATAACCCCCGGCTTTATACCTCCCCCGTACCATATCAGCGGGACAATATTGCCCCAGGTTTCCCGGGTGAGGAGATCCAATTGTTTTACTTGTACACCTGAATTCAGGGTAAAATAAACATCACCCGAACGTTTATTATGATGGGTGTGTTGTAGTTCCGAAAATTCACTTTGATGATAGACAGGATATTTAAGTTTATATGCAGGGTACGCGTTGGCTATTGACGAGAAATCGATTAAAAAATTAGCAATCTTTTCTTGCATTGATGACAGATCAATATTATTATCTTCTATTAAATGCCTGTCAAGGTAAAACATTTGATTATGATATTGTGTCAGCCATTTTTTTGAACCATAAACAGCATTCAGGTAAGTTTCAAGAATGATCCATGCTTTATTAATCCTGAAATAGCCGGATGGCATTTTAGAATTTTTTACATAAGGCATGTATTCACGAGGAGTATAAGAAGATGTGAAAAACATTAACGTGTGCTCTAGCCCAATTTGCTCTTCAATGTATTCCATGAAATGAGCAATGTCTTTATCCAGGCGTAGCCAGGCATCTTGCATTTCCATTGAATTGGGGCCATACAGCTTGTCAATGTATTTAATAGCCGGGAAATTAATCATTAATACATCCGTATGCTCGTCTCGTCCAAGTTTTTCATTTTCCATTGTATACAACGCGAAGTCTTTGACAAACGTGTTACCGGAAGGGATGTATTTTAACAATTCATAATCTTTACTTATTCTTTTAATATTTGCCAGGTCATAAGGAAATGTATGTTGATTTCCAATCCCTTTTTCAAACGGGTTATTATCATTCAGGCTTTCCTGATAATCCCCGACAGGTAAAAGAGGATTCCACTCCCGGTCCAGGTACGTGTCAGGTAATTTTTTTTGATTGAACTCGTGAACCCAGGCAGGAATTGAATCTTTATAATAGGTATTGGTGACCCATTTCCCGAATACAGGATCAAACCAATATGCAGCATCTGCAGAAAAACCAGTTGTCAAAATAGCACCTTCATTGTCTGCAGAAATACCAATAACTTTTGATTTTTTATGAATATCATGATATTTTATATAGTCTGAAAATGTTGGTTCTAACAACATACGGGGAGAATACTTTCCTGAATTGAAAGATCCTTCAAGTGTTTTAACTTTTTCATCACGTGTACAATGAATCATCTTGTCTTCTGTTCGGTCATACCATTCATTGTCAACGATACCATGAGAAGAAGGGTATTTACCTGTTGCAATCGTCGCGTACCCCTGGGGATATCCTGAAATAAAATAATTGTCGTGAACATTTTTGCAAATGGCACCATTGTTTAAAAGTTTTTTAAATCCTTTTTCGGAAAGATCTTCTGCATAGCGTTCAAAATAATTATATTGCATGTGATCTATGATGATTCCAATGACCAAACGTGTTTTTTTATCATCATTACCATCTGCTATAAGATTTGTTGTTCGTGTAAGGATTAATACAATGCCTAAAAGAAAATATTTTATGTAATTCATTATAAGTAGTATCTGTTAATATATCCTAAATAAGCCCCCCTATCAGATTCAGTTTTTTGTTGCACTCGATGGAAAAACAATCATTTACATGAGTAAACTTCTTTGTTTATAGATGCATTGTAGAATGTTGCCGGGATTAAAAATTATATTCCGCTTCTGAATGGTGATGCAGGAAGCCCTTCTTTATTATACAAGTTGCAATCAGGGTTATCAGCCCAACCATATCTTACAAAAATAGGATTTTGTACTTTTGAAGAAGATATCATCACTGTAGAATCGTTGATGATGGAAGATTTGTCTGCCCAGTAAAAAATGCTATCTTGTCCTGCAATGGCAAATCCTTTTAAAGGGCATTCTTCAGGAGTTGTTAATGCTGACCCTGAATGTTTAAATGATACATATACCTTATTTTGTTTGATTTTCAACGTGTCGTAGATAGGCCCTGAATATACCAGTTCTTGATTGTAGGCTATTTTTTGAGCAGCTTTAAATAAGCGTTTCCCCACGTCTTTTTTGTTTTTTGGATGAATGTTTTTTGCTTCGCCTATATCTATGGTGACTGCCATCGCGGTATTGTTTAACTCGAGAGCACTGGTTTGTGCTTCGCGTAGTTCTGCCCAATCGCTTTCTGTTGGTTCAGAAACACGAGGTTTATAATTGGCCAATTGCACGAAGATAAAGGGCAGTCGCGGGTTGTTATATTTTTTCCTCCAATTGGTGATTAAGGCAGGAAAAAGCTCCGAATATTCTTTTGCCCTTGAAACATTGCTTTCTCCCTGGTACCAGATAACACCTTTAATGCCATACGGGATGACGGGAGCAATCATGGCATTATATAAGCCTGATGGAGAATTTTTTAATTTAGACATTGGAATTGGAAGGACGTCCTCTTTTTTGGCAACATGAATGCATTTCCATTCATTGGCAAGAGATATACTTTTATTATCCTGCACGATTTTCAAGTCTTCGGGTTCACCATGAAAACCACCATTGCTGGCAAAATCCATTACCCCGATTACAATTTCGTTTTGTCCCAGTTTAACCAGGTTGCCCGGCACGTTGTAGATTCTCATTTTATCCCATGGGCCGTCGTAACCGATATATGTATCGTTAAAATAAGTAAAATCCAAATCATCTATCGCTGCAAGGTGAAGTGTAATTTCTTTCCCTTCATATTCTTCCGGGAGATGAATGGTTTTTTTAAGCCAGAAAAAGCCATTGGTTTCAGGATAGGCATTTTGTTCAAATGATTCAGGAGCGTGGATGGTTTTCCATTTATTTTCTTCAAAATCATTGTAACTATAATTTTTGTTCATTTCCTCTATCCATTCTTTTTTCAGTTTGTCAATCATTTCTTCTGTTTCGTTGATCGTATCCAGGTTAGAGAATATTTTTTGATACCGGGGGAATGTTTCCAGCGTATCCCGGCTAATCCACCGTTCTATTGCAGTACCACCATAACTACTGTTAATAATGCCAACAGGGACACCTTTTTCCTGGTATAATTCTTTCGCGAAGAAGTAAGCAGCAGCAGAAAATTTTAATATAGATGAGGGATTCGTGCTTTTCCATCCCGTGGTTTCCATGTCATTTTTTATAGTATAAGAATTGATTTTTTCCACGGTTAAAAAGCGTATTTTATCATTTTTGCTGTTTTTTATTTCATCAAGGTAATGATCGCCCAATGATTTCATGGTATATCCCATGTTGGATTGTCCTGATGCCAGCCATACTTCTCCAACGAGTATGTTTTGGATTTGAACGGTATCAAGTCCGATGATGATCAACTCGTAAGGCCCTCCTGCTTTTAGTGCAGGAAGTTTGGCCTTCCATTGTCCTTCCTGGTCTGATTGCACATGTATTTCTTCATTGGCAAATTTAATTTTCATAACGCCATCAGGAGATGAAGTGCCCCATATGTTGTTTGATTGGTTTTGTTGTAAAACCATGTTATCCCCAAAAACACTTGGGAGTTGGATGTCTTTAGCATCAGGTATTTGTTTTGTTTTACAAGTAGTAAGCATAATAGCTGCCAATAAAAAAATATATACTCTCATGGATTTATTTTATGGATTAATAAATGATCGCTAATATAATAAAAGCATTTAATTATATGGAATAACTTCATGAGTTATTTTTGCTTTAATTGTTTTCCTTTTATTAAATATTCCCTTGCTTTTAGCGCATTCCCTTTCATTTTGTAGGAAATAGACAGGTTGATATATAATTGTGGGTCATCGGGATCAATCCGGATGGCTTTTTGTAAGGCCTGTATCGATTGATCTGTTTTGCCTGACATGCCGTATGCCACTCCTAAATCTTTCCATGTTTTTTTGCTCCGGGGGTTGATTTTAGCTGCCCGTTTTAAATAATATAATGCTTTCGTTAAATTCTTTTTCTCCTTTCCATAGAGGTTTCCTAATTGATAATTGACTTCAAACCGATTGGGGTTGATTTTTATTAATTCTTCATATACTTTAATTTTATAATCAACATTGTCATATCCGGTGAATATTTTATGAATATTATTGTATGCTAAATCGTAACGCGGGTTTCGCCTTAATAATTTTTTGTAATAATAAACAGCAGAATCATAATTCCTGTTGTATGCAAAGTGGGCATTGCCTAGTAACAACATTGGATCTTTATATGTTGGATGTATCCTGAGCGCCTCTCTTAAATGTTCTATAGAACGTTCAAGGTATTCATTTTTCTTTTGTTCGTTTTCAATTGTTTTGGCTTTTTCTAACAATTTACCCCCGGCGGTACAATTGCTTTTTGCACTTCCGGATGATATTTGTACATCGCTCGTGAAAAGCGTGAAATCATCTTTCCAGTCCGTGTTCCTGTCAATTGTCTTAAACCCGTAAAGTGCCAGTATGATTATGACGATCCCCATTACCACGGGTCTTTGTTTTGTTTTGCCCGGGATCAATAACGGGATTTTTTTATAGATCAGGTATCCTGATAATATGCTAAAGCCTAAAGAGGGCATGAACAAAAAACGCTCATTCATGAACGCGCCAATGGTGAACGGGATATTGGACACGATGGAAAGTGTAATTAAATAGTAAAAGACTGAAAATGTTATTATGCCTCCTTTTTTGGGCTTGGAAGACTGTTGAATAAGCGCGTGGAATAAATGATAGATAATATACATGGCCATCCATATAAAAAGTATTGCATATAAGATAGCTGGCATGAAAGCTTTCGGGTCGCCCCAATCAGTTAATGGAATATGATACGGGTAATAGTCATATGTAAGGGGATCAGGCCAAATTAATAATTTGAGGTATATGAATAATGTATAAAATATGGTCGCGTATTTTTCAGTTTCTGATGCTTCAAGAAAAGGGTTGTTCATGAGTTCATTCGGAGGGTCCTTGATGAGTTCCCCTACCACGGATTGCCTGATCAGGAAAAAAATGACAAATGAAAAAATAAGGGGGAGGAGGGTTCCTAACACTCTCATGGGTTTTTCATCTCTGAAGATGTATATTGCCAAAGGGATGACAGCGATAAATGTGACAGTATTTTCTTTTGACATCAATCCCAGGAAAAAGACGATACCACTGTAAACATAATATTTTAGTTTTTTTGTATCTATGGCTTTTAACGTGAATAGAAAAGCGAGTAGTGAACCCAGCATGGCCATAATTTCATCACGTCCTTTGATATTGGTTACTGCTTCGGTGTGCACGGGGTGAGCGATATATAATAATGTAATTATTAGTGGCATTGAATAATACCATGCAGGCGGGTCTTTTGTTTTAAACAGGTGGGACAATATCAAGAAGATCAGAATACCTGCCCACGTGTATAATAAAACATTAATAAGATGGCTTACATGTGGGTTGAGCCCCAGAAATTCATATTCTATGGCCAAAGTAATCAATGATAATGGCCTGTATCTGCCACCACTCACGAGGTTTTTTTTCTTTCCAAAAAAGCCTGTAAATGCATCATTGGTTAAAATATCGTCAATGCCGGCAAGCCCTTGTTTGGTGAATTTATTTTGTGTAATGGCAATTGCATCATCTACAGCATATTTATTCTGTATTGAATTGCCATAAAAAGCAAACGTGATGATGAAAATGATAAGAAATGCATATATTTTTTTCACTTTGCTCATGTTCATTGTTTTTTTGAAAGAAAGGAATTATTAGAAGTCCCCAAATATAAAATCACGAGACAAAAGCCGAATGATGTATGAAATAAAAGAGATTTGATTTGTCTGACATCCGGCTTCTGTATTGATTTACTAAAATCCTAATTTATTTTCTTTTTTTGCTCCTGTTCCCGTTTCATCTTTTAAAGATGTATCAGGAGATTCTTCTTTTGTTTCGTCTGCTCGTGTTTCCGGCGATGATTTGAATGCTGTTGTCCCGGGTTTATGTTCTTTATTATTCATATCATCTGATATTTCTTCGTCTTTTTCATCATTGGAATTATTGGAACCGTTTTTCTTTTTGCTTTGTGTTTTTTTATATTTTTCAATTCCAAAACCTTCTGGTTCGAGTTTATTTTCCCTTAAATACATCCCGGTTAAAATAGCTGTATTGATGTCATTTATTTTCATTTCAACTTCCCAGTCTGTATCAGGAAATTTTTGTTGTCTTACAGTAAATTCAATGCCTTCCTCGAGACTGAAATCTACCAGTTTTTGGATTTGTTTTTTCTTTAAAACAATTTTTGGATATTCTTTGTTTTCTTCCATAGTAATTTTTTATTTAATTTTTAAAATTCAATGCCTAATTGGTTTGCTACATTTTTAAGATCTTCTACTATAGCCGGTATTATATTTATGCCTTCTTTTTGTAAACGGTTTTCATTTGCCCGCTCAATATCACCAGGTATGAGCACGTTGGGTTTGCCAGGAGCGCTTTTTGCATTTCTGAATGTTTTAATCCATTTGTCCATTCGTTCTTTGAATTCATCTGCTTTTTGGAAAGCATCAATACGCATGGCGCCGAAAAAGTGTCCGGTCCCTTCGCCCACTTTTTCTTCTAATACCGGCAGGTATGCTACAGATGGAGGCACGAAAGGGCCAAAGTTAGCGCCGGAAAACACGCCGGAAAAAATGTCTACGATTGCTGCCATGCAATAACCTTTATGACTACCCTGTTCACGTGTTCCTCCAAGTCCAAGCATAGAACCTTTTTCTTTTAGGATACCCGGGTTATCAGAAGGATTTCCGTCTTTGTCCTGAACATAACCATGAGGTACTGTTTCTCCTTTTTTTTCAGCAACAGCCAGTTTTCCTCGTGCAATCGGGGTAGTGGCAAAATCTGCTACAAAAGGTGGCTGGTGTTTCGCGGGGATGGCAACTGCCACGGGATTTGTTCCCAATAATTTGCTGATGGAATACGTGGGTGCTACTAATGGATTGGCATTTGTTAAAGCAATACCAATCATGTCATGTTCAAGTGCCATCATCGAATAATATCCTGCAATACCAAAATGATTGGAGTCGCGGGTGGCAACCCACCCGGTTCCAGCTTCGCGTGCTTTTTCAATGGCTTTTTTCATAGAGTACGTTGAAGCGACCATGCCAATGGCCCTGTCTGCATCTATTACAGCAGTACTTGGAGATTCATGCACTACTTTGATATCGGGTTTGGTATTCACGCGCCCGGACTTCCATAATTGGTAATAATCTTTTAAGCGTATCATGCCGTGTGATGAAATGCCTCTTAATTCAGCGGCTAAAAAAACGTCTGCTATATTGGCAGCATCTTCTTTACTGCAACCCATTTTTTGAAAAGCACGTATCGAAAAATCCTTTAAATAGTTACTCGTGTAGGCCATACATTTTTTTTTTAATTACCCGGGTTTTGTTCTTCCCTGTTCAGATGATTGACATTTGCTTGTGCAGACGGCATGATTAGCATGTCATTGATGTTTACACGCGGAGGGCGTGTAACAGCAAATAACACGGCTTCTGCAATATCTTCACCAAATAGTGGGGTATATCCTTCATATACTTTATCTGCTCTTGCTTTATTGCCTTTAAACCGTACTTCCGAAAATTCTGTTTCGACATTCCCGGGCGCGATGCATGTTACTTTAATATGGTGAGGTAAAAGATCGATACGCATCCCTTTATTTAAAGCATCTACAGCATGCTTTGTTGCACAATACACGTTCCCTTTCGCGTATACTTCTTTGCCTGCTATAGAACCTATATTCACTATATGGCCGCTATTTCGTTCAATCATGTTCGGGATAACAGCTTTCGAGACATATAATAATCCTTTAATATTGGTATCGATCATTTTTTCCCAATCATTGATCTGCCCTGTTTGTATCGGGTCTAGTCCTGCAGCCAATCCTGCATTATTCACCAATACATCAATATTTTTCCATTCAGACGGGATCCCTTTGATTTTATATAACACGTCTTCTGAATTTTTTACATCACATTGAATACTTAACACGTCTGCCCTCGTTTGAGAACAAATATCTTCCTCGGCTTTTTTAAGCTTTGATTCGCGCCTGCCGATAATGATTACATTAAATTCGTGTTTAGCCAAAGCAAGTGCTGTTGCATATCCAATGCCTGATGTAGCACCGGTAATCATTGCTGTTTTATTCATAAACCGAGTGTTTTAAAGTGAACAAATAAGTTTTGAAAATAATTTCTTAAAGAAAAATTGTACATCAAACAAAATTAATTTGAAAATTTAAAAATGCAAATAAATTTTATTTTCTAAAAATGATTGACGATTTTTGTTGACTGTCTATTAACGTGCTATTGATGCAAAAAGAAAAAAAATATATTATTGATATGTTTGACAACATTGCCCGGAAGTATGATGTTCTTAATCACATCTTATCT
>CAYPTK010000083.1:0-11852 GCA_964413555.1 uncultured Bacteroidales bacterium
GAACACCCCCCGGTAAAAACGGTAGAAGACGCTCTCGAGTACTGGAAAAATATAGATGCCATGCATTGTAAAAACCTGTTCACGCGTAACCAAAAAGGCAACCGGCATTTTCTTGTTGTGATGCCACACGATAACCAAGTTTCGATGAAAGAGATACAGGAAAAAATCGGGCAGGGGAAACTCAGTTTTGCTTCTCCACGAAGATTACAACAATACTTAAACCTTGAACCAGGTGGTGTTTCCCCGTTTGGAATCATCAATGACCCTGACAATCACGTGAAATTATTCATAGATAACAAATTACAAAACAATACTATTTCGTTTCACCCCAACGTGAATACTGCTACTCTAACACTTTCATTTGCCGGTTTTATTCACTTTTTAGAAGAATCCGGCAATGCCTGGGAGATGATAGATTTATAACCTATTTTCTCCCCCTAAATTCATTCAATCCTTCAATCATGGCAACCATGTTTTCTGTCGGGGTATTGGCCTGGATGTTATGTACGGAATTGAAAACAAATCCACCATTTTTCGAAAATACTTCACATTGTTCGAGGGTTTGTGTTTTGACTTCTCGCGGGGTGCCAAAAGACAAGACCTTTTGGGTATCAATGCCACCACCCCAAAACGTTAGCTTATCCCCATATTTTTCTTTGAGTAGTTTGCTATCCATGCCTTTGGCATTGATCTGAACCGGGTTGATAATGTCAAATCCTGACTCGATAAATAAACTCATGAATGATTCGACCGCACCGCATGAATGCTTGAATGTTTTCCATCCTGTATTTTCATGGATCCATGAATTGATGCGCTGGTAATAAGGCAGCCATAAATCCCTGTATGTAGTTTCATCACAAAATGTAGATTCCTGCGTTCCAAAATCGGTTCCACAAATAAATACCACGTCAATATTATTGCCCACGGTTTTAAATATTTTTTCGAGGTTTTTAACCGCGATGGATGATTGTGTATCAAAAATTTCTTTTACATAATCCGGCCTCATCATGGTAGACATATACCATTCGGATATATCGCGGATTCCTTTTGGATATTTCATACCGGGAGCCGGAACCAGAGCAATGTCACCCAGTGCAGTGCCCCCAAGATTAGCTACTATAGCTTTTCCTGAATCTTGAACACTTCCAATCGTATTTTTCCAATATGTTAAATCATTATTGGTGATTTCCCCGAATTCTTCCAGGTTATCTTCCGGGTTTAGTTTATCTTCTTCGATAGGCTCTTGTCTTACAATTGTATCAAAGAAAAAACTTGCCTGTGGCATTTTTGCACTTGGAGGTGCTGATGTATCACCCTCCGGAAACATTAACAGATCTCCCTGTTCATCAATTTTAGTATTAAATTTGCCAGGGACTAATACTTTTTGTCCCCAGAATGTTTCAAACTCTTTCCAATTATTATTTTCAAAACCAAACATTGTATTTCTAGGACTCACACCCATGGTATCTATCCCAATTATTTCAGCTAAGTCATCATCAATTTCACCCAGCATTTGATAAGGCTCAATGACTTTTACCAGTTTTTTTTCCAGTCCATAATAATCTCTAAGACGTTCCACGGCCCATACATGTATTCCTGTTACAGGAGCAGAACCAAAATCCACAGGCAATTGGTCGGGTTGTTTATGATTTAAGCTGGTTTGTATCCGTTCTTTTGAATTCATAGTTGTATTATGTTTCGTAATAGTTGGTTATATATTAGTGTATTGATATTCTACAAAGAATTACAAAAATAAAAATTAATTAGATTCAATCTTTCAAATAATATGTTTTCTTTTATAATTTAAAAATTTTTAATTATTTTAGCTTCGGGTATTTTATGGAATAATCATTAAACCCTGATTTGTTCAGATCAAATGATTATTTCATTGACTTTTTTAAATTGTAAAATTTTTATTACCATAATATTAAAATACAAAATCTATGAAAATGAAAAATCTATTAACCTTTTGTCATTTATTAATAATCATGCTTTTCTTTGCATCATGCAGCACGGATGTAACAGAAATATATGTTGCCCCGGATGGAAAAGATGATAATTCGGGAAGCAAAGACGCTCCTTTATCCGGTTTTACTGCTGCCCGGGATATGATCAGGACATTAAAAACTGAAGACAAGATAACTGCAAAAGGCATTACTGTCTTATTCCGGGAAGGAACTTATCCAATTAACAGCACGTTAGAGCTTTCTGCTCAAGACTCTGGCACAGCTGATGTACCTGTTACATACAAAGCATATAAAGATGAAAAAGTAATTTTTTCAGGCGGAAAAATGCTTAAGGCAGAAGATTTCAAACCAGTTGAAGATCCTGCTGTTCTTTCAAGGATAATTGATGAAGACGCGAAAGATAAAATATTACAGGTGAACCTGAAAGAACAAGGCATAACAAATTATGGAAAACTCAGGCAACATGGTTTTTCAACGGCCATCCTGCCAGCGCCAATGGAATTATTTGTGAACAAAGAACCCCAGACTCTTTCCAGGTATCCAAATGAAGGAAAAGTTCCTGTTGCTGAAGTCATTAAAGAAAGCACCAAGGCCATCCGTGGTGATTTCTCTTATGAACCCGGCATCATCGCGTATGATTATGACCGTCCTCAATATTGGCAGGAAGCTGATAAAGTCTGGTTATGGGGTTATTTTTTAGCCGGCTTTGCTGATGATAATTTAGGTGTTGCAAAGATTGATACTGCAAATAAAGCCATCCATCTCGAGCATGCTCATATGTTTGGAATGACCAAAACAGACACGACCCAGGAGTGGGGAGGCAAAATCGTCGGGTATTATGCATACAATATTTTAGAAGAAATAGATATGCCAGGAGAATATTATATTGACAGGGATCATGGGATCATGTATTATTACCCTGTTGAAGGATTTGAAAATGCAGAAATCTCTGTTTCAGTATTAGAAGGCCCTGTTTTAGCTGTAGAAAACACGAGCGATATTCGTTTCGAAAACATCATATTTGAATGTGGTAAAGGCATGGGCATTTACCTCGAGGCCGGATCAGATGTGCAATTTGCAGGGTGTACAATCCGCAATTTTGGAACCGTTGGTGCAATGTTTGGCCAGGGTGTTTCCGGAAATGACAAACCCATACATAATTTTACAGGTGAACTCACATCACGTACAGTAGGGAATTTAAAAGCCCATCATTATGAAAATACAGGCTTTGAAAACAATGCCGGTAAAGATCATGGCTTTTTAAGTTGTAATTTTTACAATTTAGGAACCGGGGCAATTGTATTAAGTGGCGGTGATCGTAAAACACTTACACCTGCAGGAAATTATATCGAAAATTGTGAAATCCATGACTTCAACCGCTGGAATAAAACATATTGTTCAGGGATTAAACTATTTGGAGTTGGAAACATTATCAAAAACAACTATATTTACAATGCTCCACACCAAGCCATAGAAATTTTTGGAAACGAGCATATCATTGAATATAACCATATAGAAAAAGTTGTCATGGAAGTTCATGACATGGGAGCTATTTACATGGGAAGAAACCCATCCGAAAGAGGCAATGTTGTAAGACATAATTATATTGCCAATAATGGCAAAAAAGGATTTAAAAATTGTGCAATACATGTGGATGATGGCGCTTCTGATATGTTAATAGAAGGAAATGTATTCTATAATACATCCCGTTCAGATTTTGCTGATATTCTATTGAACGGTGGAAATGATAATATCATCAGGAATAACATTTTTATTAAAGGAGCTCATACCCTATGGATCGAAAATCCTTATCTTGCCGGTATTCCCGAGGAAAAATTCAATGAACGGTATTATAAATCAACCATGTGGGGAGAACGCATGCTAAAAGAAATAGACATGAACAGTCCTGCATGGAAAGAGAAATATCCTGATTTTGAAGCATTTGATTCGGCAGGTGGGCCTTTATTCTTAAAAAACCTGGAATTTTATAATAACGTGATCGTGGATGAACCATTGATCATCAGTAAACACGACATAGATACATCCATCTTTGAAGTATATCATCACAATTATCAAACGGAAGAAGATCCTGGTTTTATAAATATGGAAAAAGAAAACTTTAATTTAAAGGACAATTCGGTTGTATTTGAAAAGATACCGGGATTTAAACCCATTCCATTTGATGAAATAGGCCTTTTCAATGATAAATATCGTAACCTTAAAACTAACTAAATCATGAATATTTTTAAAATGCTATTGGCAGGAATGCTTATCACGTTTATTTCCTGTTCACAACAACAAGAAACAAAAAAAGAATCTTCTGAGAAAACATATCCTGATACCCCGGTTGGTAAGTATGAGCAATTACAGGACGAGTATGGCTCGGGTTGGAATACCTGGAACTCGAGAAGTGTGTTCTCGCATGTTTTAATGCCGGAAGCTTTTGCAATCAATTTAGGCATTAAAGATTATTTAAATAAAGACATTTTAACTGAAGCCATGCTTGGGTTTGACCGTGAAGACCTGGTGATGGGCCCTCATGCATGGGATGGCTCATATACAAGCGTGGAATTAAATAATTGGTCTGATCTTACATCCCAGGACAGGCAACCAATGGATTTTAAAGTACAATCGGCTCATGACGGGGATGATCTTGTTATTCTATTTGAACCCACGACCGAAATTGACCGTCTAAAAAAACCGCTGCTGCTTATTCAGAGTGGAATTATGTGGAACCGGCCCGGCACGGTTGAACGAAAAGACAGCATGATCATCGGCCATTTTGATAATAATAATGTCAACGTTTATACAACAGGTAAAATAGTAGAAGAATATTATGTCGGCGGAAGCCTCTCTCCTTACCTTGCCGTGAAAATAACCGGCCCCATTGGTATTTCAACTGGGAAAAAACGTTCATTGGAAGAAATCAATTCCATTGTTAATAAACAAAAAACAGCTTGGGAAAAAAGAAAAGAAAGTTACGGTGAAATGGCAGAGATGTTTGATGCCATCCAAACTGTAATCGCCTGGAACGTGATATTTGATCCTCAATACGACCGCGTTATATCTCCTGTAAGCCGTCGTTGGAGTTTTTGGAACAGGGGGTATGTTCAGTATTGCTGGGACACTTATTTTGCCGGTTACCAGGCTGCAGCAACAGGAAGCAAAGAAATGGCATATTTTAACCTGGTTGAAATGACCCGTGCAAAAGAAAAAGCAGGAACCAATTTTGTCCCTAATGTAGAACAAGCCAATGGGTTTATTAGTCGTGACCGCTCGCAACCACCCGTGGGATCACTCACGGCAAGGCAAATCTATGGAAAATTTAAAGAAAAATGGATACTGGAAGTCGTATACGATGATTTATTGGAATGGAACAACTGGTGGTACGAAAACAGAAATTACAACGGGTTACTTTGCTATGGCTCTACTCCATACGAACCGGTTGTTGGCTCAAAAGGGGAAACAACTGAAAATAATACAATCAATGGATGGTTTGGTGCTTCCATGGAATCTGGATGGGATGGTGCAGTATTATATACGGACGTTCCGTTTGATAAAGAAAAACATATCCTGAAACACTGGGATGCTTCCCTGAATGGCTTATATGTTATGGACTCCCGGGCATTGGCTGACATTGCAGATATCTTAGGAAAAAACGATGATGCCAAAACGCTTCGTACCAAGGCCAAAGAAATTGAAGAGAATTTACAGCGCCTGTGGAATGAACAAGCCGGGTTCTTTTATAATAAAAACTGGGAAACCGGAGAATTTTCAGACGTAACAGCCATTAACGGGTTTTACCCGTTGATTGCCAAAGCTGCAACAGATGAACAAGCTAAAACAATCATCGAAAAATATTTTAATAACCCAAAACAGTTTGGAGGAGAATGGATAATGCCCACCCTTTCTAAAAGCCACCCGATGTACGAAGAGCAACAATACTGGGACGGACGCATCTGGCCTCCTGTTAACTTCCTCGTGTATATTGGCCTGAGGAATTATCAGCATGTGCCGGAAGTAAAAGCAGCAAAAGAAGAGTTGGTTCAGAAATCAAAAGACCTCTTACTTAAAGACTGGCGAGCCAGACGCTATGTAAGAGAAAATTATGACCCAAGAACAGGCATTGGAGATGAATCAAAAGCTTCCGCTAGATTTTACCATTGGGGAGGATTGCTTGGCTTAATGCCCATGATTGAACATGATATGATTGGAGTGTTAGACAAACCCATTGAGTAAACTTGATAAAATGAAAATAACCTAACCAAAAAAGAGGTATTGATGTATAAACGTGATACCTCTTTTTTGTTTTTTATACTATAAAAAAAACTAAAAACTATTTAGCAATCTTAAATTTATGCTATTTTTGGGCATTTATTTTAAAAATATTTATTAATTCTAAATAATTAGCTATGGAAGCGCATCTTATTGATACTTTAGTTGTCGTATTATATTTTCTTATCGTTTTCTTCGCAGGTTGGAGATTAAGCCGGAAGTACAGCAAGCTCAGTACTGAAGAATTTTTAACAGGTGGAAAGCATATGAAATGGTGGCAAACCGGCCTGACCTTAATTGCCATGATGGTAGACCCCGGTATTATGGGTGTTTCTACCCTAAGCTTTTTATTTGGATTTTATGTAATCCAATGGAATGCAATTAATATATGGTTTGCCGGTTGGTTTTCAGCCATGTTCTTTGTAACCATTTACTGGCGTACAAAGATCGTTACCACCCCCGAATATTTGGAAAAACGATTTAATGTATACACACGGGGGTTCTTTTCACTTATTATGACAGCCATGATCATTGCCATGATGACGTATGCCGTGTATATGGGAGCATTATTACTAGAAGAATTATTAGTGTGGCCGGCCTGGGCAACTGACAGATGGCCTTTTTGGATTAGTGTAATAGTAATAGGTTTTGTAGCCGGATTTTATGTTATTTATGGAGGGATGCGTGCCATGTTATCCATGGATATTGTGCAGGCTATTTTTCTGTTGTTAACAGTTTTCACCGTAGGGATTACCGGATTTGTTCTTTTGGGCGGTTTCAGTGGCATTAAAGAAATGACTCAGATTGGGGAAGCCGGGGTGCCATTACGGAGTATTATACCTCCTATAGATTTTTCTTTATCATCCAATAAATTCTTTCCATTGCCAGCTATTCTTTCATGGGCATTGATTGCTGCTTTATCATGGATCATCTGCAACTTTAGCATGGCTCAACGACTTTTAGCATCAAAAGATGAAAACAATGCTCAAAAAGCACTAATTATGGGAGGTATCTTTAACACTGTATTAATGTTTATGGCATATATAGCAGGTATGGCAGCAAGAAAAGTGATGCCGGATGTTGAACCTGATAAAGCATTTATCAATATTATGTTTAATTATTTCCCCGCGGGAGTTAGGGGTTTATTGGTTGCCGGTATTATTTCTGCATTATTGTCCACGATTGACGGACTGATTTCATCCTCCAGCTCACTTTTTACCCAGGATATTTATTTAAAGTTTTTTAATCCCAATTTAAAAGGAAAAAAACTAAAAAAATTAATCCGTATCATTGATGTTATTATTATACTGATTAACTTTATTGTTATCCCGGTATACCTTAACAGCCGTTCGGCAATGGAGGTGATTCAACGATTCATGGGAGATGTTATGGGGGTGATCATTGCCCTGTTTATCGTGGGAACTTTCTTCAAAAGGACTACATCATGGGCTGCCTTTTTTGGTATGATCATCGGTACTGCCCTGGCATTGACATTGGATTTTACAACAGAACTAAATTTTGGTTTCATTGGAACCCTCTCATTTGTTGTTACCATTGTAATCAGCCTTATAGGAAGTCAATTCGAAACACCTAAAACAACAAAAGAACTGGAAAATCTAACTGTCTGGACAATACCTGATATTAAAGGCCCCTTCATCGGATTGAAATCCTGGCCTAACCTTTGGAAATGGGCTTTGGCTCTGCCAGCTGTCTGGATCCTGATAACTCTTATCTGGGAATGGTATATGAGAAGTTAATTATTCAATCAATAAATCATTAAACATCAAATAAACCAAATTATTTATGAAAAAAGAATTCAATCCGAACGACTTTTATCAATTTGATGACGCAAACAAAGAAGTAATAATTAAAAAATACAATACCCCTACTCCATGGATCAATTACCTGTCAAATGGCACGTTCCATACAATGTTATCTCACGCTGGTGGTGGCCTGGCATTTTATAAATCTCCACAGATATGGCGGATAAACAGGTATCGTTTTTACCATCTCCCGACGGACAGGTCAGGTTTTTATTACTATATTCAGGATCAGGATACCAAAGAATACTGGTGCCCGACAAACGAACCCGTGTTAAACAAACCCGATAAATGGAAAGCCACACATGGCATGGGATATACCCGTTTTAATGCCGAAAAGAACGGGCTAAAAGCAGATGCAAATTATTTCGTGGGAAAATTTGAAAATTGCTTGATATGGAACCTAAAACTCACGAATAACTCGGATAAGCCTAAAAAACTTAATCTTTTCTCGTTTGTTGAATTTGGTATGATGGAATACATGAGAGAAATCTCGTGGGTCTGTTATATGAAACACCAGATGAGCGTGTATTACAAAGAAAACATGGATGGCTTAATCTTTAAATATGGTGTGGAAACTCAACCGAATCCTGATAAAACCCCATTGATCTATTTTGCATCAAACAAAAAATTAAAAGGATATGATAGCGACCGTGATGAATTCATCGGTAGTTACCGCAGTGAATCAAACCCGTATGCTATTGAAGAGGACGGTTGTTCCAATTCATCTTTATTTGGCGGCGATCCTTGCGGTGCTTTGCAGATGGAAGTATCCCTTGAGCCGGGCCAGACAGAAGAGATCAACGTGTTTTTGGGTGCAGCAATGACAGAAGAAGATATTGAACAAAGCATTGCTCATTGCAGGCAATCAGATTTTGTTGAAAAATCATACAACGCGCTTCAGGAAGAATGGAAGAATTACCTGGATCATTTTGAATGTGAAATTCCTGATAAAGATGCACAACGTGAAATTAATACCTGGAATCCATACCAATCACAACGGAACTTTTTATTTTCACGCAATATTTCTTTTTATGCTACCGGAACATTCAGGGGTGTAGGGTTCAGAGATACTTCACAAGATATTTTATCTCAAACACCCATTGACGTGGAAGCTTCAAAAGATAAAATACGACAGTTACTGGAACAACAATATGCAGACGGGCATACCAACCATTACTTTTTCCCGCATGAAAACTGGGAACCTGTACACAGGAAACATTCTGACAATCATTGGTGGCCTGTAATTGCCGTATGGAATGTAATAATGGAAGAAGGGAAAACCGACTTTTTAAATGAAAAGATATCATTTTATGATGAAGGAATTGCCACGGTTTACGATCATTTAAAAAAATCATTTGATTTTACCCTGGAAAACCTGGGAGCAAACGGACTTCCACTGATGCTTCATTCTGACTGGAACGACCAGATGTTTAAAGTATGCCGCGAAGGGAAAGGAGAAAGTTTCTGGACTTCCATGCAAATCGGTTTTGCTCTTCCAAAATTAATTGAACTGGCAAAACTTATTGGGAAAGATGAAGATATCAATGCATATCAAACATTTTGGGATAAACAAAAAGAAATCATCAATTCCATTGGTTGGGATGGTAAATGGTTCAGAAGAGCAATCATGGATAGTGGCTTATTTCTTGGAACAAATGATAACTATGAAGCCAAGATATGGCTAAATGCCCAATCATGGGCTGTACTATCGGGTTATGTTGACAAAAAAAGAGCTACCCAGGCAATGGATGTTGCCAATGAATATTTGGATACGGAACTGGGCCTTAAACTAATACATCCTTCTATTACCACCTTCCCTGATCCGAAAGATCCTTTAACAAATTATAACAAAGGAACTGGTGAAAATGCTTCTGTTTTCTGCCATGCCAATACATGGGCTATTATTGCGGAATGCATGCTGGGCAGAGGTGACAGAGCCTGGAAATATTACCAGCAGTTAATCCCTAAAAATGCAATGGACAAAGCCGGGTTATGGAGATATAAAGCTGAACCTTATGCATATGTATCGAATATTTTTGGCCCGGAATCCGATAAATTCGGATTGGCAAATGTATCATGGTTATCAGGAACTGCCGCCTGGATGTACGTGACAGCTACTCAATATATCCTCGGAATCAGGCCTCATTGGGAAGGATTGGTCATTGACCCGTGTTTGCCATCGGACTGGGATGATATCAAAGTAAAAAGAATATTCAGGAACAAAATATTCAATATCACCATTAAAAAAGCAAATGATAAAAAAATCATTATGAATGGAAAAGAATATTCAGATAAAATTATCCCATTTGATGAAGCAAAAGATAACAACGAAATTATAGCATATATATAAACTGCAAACTATATACAAACAACTAATAAACTAATAATTTTTAAACATGAATAAAAAATTATATACCATAATTATTTCCGTGATTGTAGCACTGGGGGGGTTCTTATTAGGATTCGACAGCGCTCTCATTTCCGGGGTTGTGCCTTTTATCCGGGATTACTTTGACCTCTCTCCCATTGTTTTAGGATGGTCTGTTTCAGCTGTTCTTTTGGGCAGTCTCGGTGGAATGCTAATGGTTGGTTTTCTAAGCAATTTATTAGGCAGGAAAAAAACCCTGATCATTACAGCTACATTGTTTACCATTTCGGCGATAACATCTGCCATAGCTGTTGAGTTTTGGTTTTTTATTATTGCCAGGATTATTGGCGGAGTAGGCATTGGTATGGCTATACTGGTTGCACCTGTATACATTGCTGAAATAGCGCCTCCAGAAAAACGGGGAATGCTTGTTTCCATCAATCAATTGAATATCGTGATCGGCATCAGCCTTTCATTCTTTTCCAATCGGTTTATTTACAACACTGTAGACCATGAAATTGCCTGGCGTTGGATGTTGGGAGTTGAAACAGTACCCGCGCTCCTGTACCTTATTTCTCTTTTTACTGTCCCGGAAAGTCCAAGATGGCTATTCCTGAAAGGGAAAAAAGAGCAAGCCGAGAAAAATATGCGTAAAACAGGGGGAGAGGAATATGTTCAAAAAGGAATTGCAGAAATAAAAGAGTCATTACAAAATAAATCGCTGACCGTTTGGGAATCAATTGGAGGTATTTTTTCCGGGAAAATGAAATATTTTATCGTCATTGGAATTGTACTGGGTATGTTACAGCAATTTACCGGTATCAATTCCATCTTTTATTATGCACCGGAAATTTTTGAAAAAGCAGGTTCCTCAAGAGATGCTTCTTTAGTACAAGCCATTATTATCGGGTTAACAAATCTTGGATTCACGATTGTTGCCATGATGTTTATTGATAATTTCGGACGAAGAAAACTGTTGTTACTTGGTGCCATTGGGATGGCTTTAGCTCATTTTGTTATTGGAACCACGTTTAAAACAGCAGAATACGAAATCTCTGATCTCGTGTATGCCGAATTTCAACAAAAAGAAAATATTGAATCTGAAACCCTTGCTAAATTTGAACAATTAAAAGGTGTCACATACGGATCCAGGGGTGCATTTTTAGCAGCATTAAAAACAGGTTTATCAAAAGAAGAACTGGATGAATATAAATTAGACCTGTTGAAAAAATCCGTGCAATTGCCCGGAATCGTGGTTTTGATTGCCATTTTAATATTCATTGCTTCATTTGCCATATCCATTGGCCCGGTAATGTGGGTAATATTATCCGAAATATTCCCGAATCATTTGAGGGGGTTTGCTATTTCCATAGCAGGCTTTTTCAACGGACTTATAAGCTTCTTGGTTACATTCTTATT
>CAYPTK010000084.1:0-11742 GCA_964413555.1 uncultured Bacteroidales bacterium
TCTAATATCAATTAATGTCAGTCCTCCCAGGTTCCTCTAATTTTGTATCCATCCTGATAATATAACCTGTTCTTTCAGGTTATTCAAATTCAATTCACCGCATGTATGTGTTCTGTACATAATGAGTTGTTTTTAGATAATTCGTATATACAATATTTTATGATAATTTACAAAACTTATAATCGTACGAGGTAAAATAGTCGAGTAATCGGGGTAGAATAGCACGTAGATTTTTTTCTGCTTTATAGGAATCATGAAAAACAACTATTGAACCGGGTTTAGCATATTTAATCACATTTTTTATACAAACTTTAGGATCAAGGCCTTTGTCATAATCCCTGCTTAACACATCCCATAAAACTATCTTATATCTTTTTTTCAACACGCGAACCTGGGTTGGTTTAATTTTACCATAGGGTGGCCTGAAATACTTGGAATTTAACAGCTTATTTGCTTCGTCTATATCCCTGAAATACGCTTTATTATTAGTCCTCCATCCTTTAAGATGATTAAACGTGTGATTGCCAATACCATGGCCGTCATTCATTATCTTTTTGAATAAATCACGATTGTTTTGTACATTTTTCCCGAGGCAAAAAAAAGTAGCTTTAGCATTATATTCTTTCAATAAATCCAATACCCAATTGGTGACCCCCGGAACAGGGCCATCATCAAATGTAAAATATATTTTTTTCTGTTTTTCCGGCACATGCCAAAGCAAATTGGAAAACAGTTTTGGCAAAATGACAGGTGACGTTAATCCAAAAACCATTTATACTGTAATTCAAATTATTTTGTCTTCAAAATTATAAATAAATATTCCTTTTGATATACTATTATTAAATATTTCAATTTATTTGTTAACAAATAAATATTGATAGTGCCAGGTATCTCTTCACGTGCGAAGAGATACCTGTCTAAATGTTAAATCCTTATAAAACATCGCGAGTATAGACTTCATGTATGTCTATAAAATTACATGAATTTAAAGGAAAGGAATAATTCCTTCCAAACCAATTGCTCTTGATCCTTTTAATAAAATAAAAGCATTTTTTATTGGATTGGCTTTGAGAAAATCTGCCAGATCATTTGTATTATTAAATGCCTGTATATTTTTATAATTGTATTGATCCGTGGTTTGTTTAAAATTCGTTCCCACGAGTATTGATTGTTGAAACTCCTGTTCCAGCAATTCAGCAATTTTTTCATGTTCATTATCACGAATATCTCCCAATTCAAGCATGTCTCCAATGATTGGTATTTTATTTTTTGCATCAATTTGAGCAAAATGCTGAATTGCAGCCTTCATACTTGTCGGGTTGGCATTATAAAAATCAAGTATCAGCTGATTATCTGATGTCTGAAAAAGTTGTGAACGATTGTTTTCCGGTGTATATTTTTCAATGGCTTTTTGAATAGACTGGTCATTAATATTAAAATATTTCCCGATAGCACAAGCTGCCAACACGTTTTCAAAATTAAAACCTCCCACGAGATTGGTTTTAACATGAACTTTTTCATTCTCAGATGGAAAAATATCTAATTCAAGCAATAATTTTGATGAGGTACGCGAACCTTTAAAATCACTATCATCTCCTGCCCCATATGACTTAAAAGGAATATGAAGATCATTAACCAATTGCATTAAAACATCATTATCATTATTTACAAAGACCAACCCGTTGGTCATTTTTATAAAATGATATAATTCGGATTTTGCTTTTTTTACTCCTTCTAATGAACCAAAACCTTCAATATGAGCATTTCCAATATTGGTTATCAATCCAAAATCAGGAGACGCGATTTCGCATAAAGCGTTGATCTCGCCGATATGATTGGCTCCCATTTCAATAATGCCAAATTCATGTGTTGAATTCATGGAAAGCAAAGACAATGGCACACCAATATGGTTATTCAGGTTTCCACGGGTTGCAAAAACCTTATACTTGGTAGTCAAGACGGAAGCGATCAGCTCTTTTGTAGTCGTTTTACCATTTGATCCTGTAAGGCCAATTATTTTAGCATTTAATTGATTTCTATGGTACGAGGCCAGTTGTTGCAATGTTTCCAATGTATTGTCAACTAAAATATATTTTCCTGTATCTATAAAATACCTCGGATCATCCACTATGGCATATGCCGCACCCTGTTCAATTGCCAGTTCAGCATATTGATTTCCATTTGTATTCCCTCTTAATGCAAAAAAAATATCACCATGCTTTATTTTCCTGGTATCAATCGAAATATCGGAATGTCGTATAAATTTTTTGTAGAGATCAGAAATATTCATCGTTTTAAAACTCTTAAAAATAAAAAAAAGGCCTCATTAACGTTTAATGAGGCCTTTTATAATTTTTTATTTATCGTATTATCTTGCCATATTTCCGGAAGGACTTCCCATTCTATCCATTGCACATCTGAATCCAATGTCGACCTGGGCTTCTTCCTGATTCAGGTATCTTCGTTCGCCCGGGCTTAACCAATATGCCCTGTCTAACCACGAACCACCTTTATATACCCTGGTTCTGTCATTAATTAACGAGTTAACGTCATTATTTTTTACATCTTGTTTATACATTAACTGTGGTTTATCCTGAAAAGCGCTATTATTATAATGGATACTTGATTCAAAATCTCCATCATTATAGTCTCTATAGTCTGCTTGTGTATAATTTTTTCTTCCTTCTGCATCTTCTTCATCAATATTCTTCCATTTCAACCTTCCAAGACTGTCTTTAGGAGCAATACGTCCTTCTTCATCTCTTACAAGCTTTTGATAAACATTACCACGGAACGGCCTGAAATCATGCACATCTTCAAATGTAGTAGGACGATATACATCATAAACCCATTCATTGACATTTCCTGCCATGCAAAATAATCCATAATCATTAGGCCAGTATGATTTGACATTAGCGGTAATACTTGCATTGTCATTAAGGCTACCGGCAACACCCATCATATCACCTCTTCCTCTTCTAAAATTGGCCATGAATCTACCCAGGTTACCCCTGTTTGGATTTCTGACATTATGGCCTTCCCACGGGTATATTCTCTTTTCAAATACTCTTTCATCATACGTGTTACCTATTAAAGCTTTGGCAGCAAATTCCCATTCTGCTTCAGTCGGCAACCTGTATTCAGGTAATAATATTCCATCAGACATTCTTACTCTTCTTTCTTCCTTGTCAGGTTCTAAAGCAGGAAGATTTTCTTTCACCATTCCTTCATATTGGCCGGCAAGGTAAGCTCCTGTATGAAAACTTTGTTCTCCAACCTGATTGGGATCCATCTCAAGGATTCCCCTGTTAATCAATTGTCGTTCATTTACCCTGTCAGTTCGCCACTTGCAATAGTTAACAGCTTGTTCCCAGGACACTCCTACCACTGGATAATTATTATAAGCCGGGTGTCTTAAATAATATTTTACATATGGCTCATTATAAGCCATTTTCCGTCTCCATACCAATGTATCGGGAAGTGCTTCTTTTAATACATCGGGATAATCCCTGTAAACCCTTCCGAGCCAGTGTAAATATTCCCTGTAATCTACATTTCTGACTTCAGTTTCATCAATATAGAATGAAGAAACCGTGACTCTTCTTGTCACATTATCATAACTATGATAAACAGGGTCTTCCTGGGTACGCCCCATACTAAAATTACCACCTTGCACGAATATTAAACCCGGGCCTGTTTGCTGTTTATATGCTATATTGACTTCAAATCCCCCGTTATCAGGATTATTATATTCCCATCCTGTTGTTGAAGATACACCACTTTGTCCTCCGCCTCCACCGCATGATGTCACGGCTATGAGAGTAATAGCTGTTGCAATCTGAAATAATTTTATCTTTTTCATAATTCACAGAATTTTTTTCAAAAATAATGAAATATTTTGTAAATAACTAATAAAAAATTCATTTTATTATCTTTTTATTGTTATTATATTGCCAGTCAATCCATATTGATATTTCGTGAGCACCTAATGATGAAAGAATTACATTTTTTTTGGGTAATTGAAAATCATAACTGTAATGGACCTGGTAATTGTTTGCCACATATCCAACATGGAATACAAGGGTTTTAAAATAAAATTGAATGTCGTGCTGAAAGGAAATGCCAATATTATATTTCTGTTCTAATTTAAAAAGATTACCATAGTTTAATACATGATAATTTCCCTTGTATACATAAAGAAAATGTGGCAGTGTATTTATGGTTTCTTTTCCAAACCGGTCATAAAAAACCGGTATATCAGCAAAAAAGTGCATTGAATATTTTCGTGGAATTGTTTGATATTGTTCTAAATGAGTTTGTTTTATATGATGTACAGCTCCCCCGAATAAAAATGTTGAATTATTCCTGAAATTTTTAATATCAAATAAAAAACCCAGTCCAACATCAAAATATCCCCGGTTTATATTTCCTGTATTTTCATTATTTGAACGGATAAATCCTTTACCATCTACATACATATCAGGTAATTTCATGTCATTGGTTACAATGCTTTTTTGGTTCCAGCCGGCTTGAAATCCTGCCCTGAATTCACTATAATAAGTCATTTTTAACCGATATGCATACATGAAATCTACTGTTAAATTATTGTAAACACCTCCACCCTGCCTGTCATTTATTATATGAACACCAATCCCCCCGTGTAGAAAATCTGAAGGCTGGTCATAAGATGCATTATACGTCACGTATTTGGCACTCATATCTGCCCAATGATTTCTATAACTTGATATAAATCTTGGACCGGAATTCCCGGAAAATGCCGGGTTAAGATGCATTTGATTGATGAAATATTGACTGAAAAGAATATCCTGAGAATTTAAAACTCCCCCGGGAAAAAATAAAAGCAGTATCAGTACTATAAAAATTTTATTTTTCATAAATAAGTTTACTATCGCGAAGAATAAAATTGCAATATATTTTGCAAGATAACGTTTAAAAATTTAAATTCTTGTTTTAAAAAAAGAGCATCATAAATTAATTTCTCAAATATAATGACAATATTATTTAGGTCACTGGTTATAATCATGTTTTTTTTCTTTTCTGCTTTTTCATTTAGCCAGGATTATCAAAGAACAATTCAATGGCAAAACAATAAAAATATCCCGCCGGAGGATGTTTCAAAAGGTATTTCACAATACTTGTCATTTAAGCTGGCAGCGTATGAAAATTATAAAACATTATTACCTTATTATACAGAAACTATTGAATTGAATTCTTCGGGCGTGAAAGCAACTCTAACCAACCTGCAGTTTGAAAAAATCGAGCAAAAGCAATTGAGCAATGTTGGCCATTTAGACTCGTTGACCGGAACGATACAATTACAACAAAACGTTTACATGCAACGAAAGAAACCTTATTTACTAATATCTTTCATACCCCTAAGAAAGGGGCCTGACGGTTCCATTGAAAGACTCGTGAGCTTCACGATTCATCTCCGGCCTATTGACAAATCGGGCATTTCATCTTCACGGTTAAAACACCTGAAGAGTTCCGTATATGCATCTCAATCGGTTTTAAATTCTGGTACCTGGATAAAAATAAAAATACCCAAAACAGGCATTTATAAATTAACCCATGCTCAACTCACTGACATGGGAATTTCAGATCCCTCAAATGTAAGCATTTTCGGAAGGGGTGGTGGTGTTTTGCCATTTTACAATAATGAACCGGTGAAAGTAAATTTGAAAGAAATTCCCGTACACTTTGAAGATAAAAATAATAATGGATTTGGAGACGGTGATTATATTTTATTTTACGGGAAAGGGCCCACCAAATGGCAATATGATGATATAAACAAAATATTCAAGCACGAAAAACATTACTATGCAAACGCTTCTTATTATTTTATAACATCAAGCCAGGGGAAAGGAAAAGAGCCAGCATTTGAACCTTCAACGACCGATACTCCAAATACCACTATCACGACATTCAATGACTTTGCATACCATGAAAAAGATGAAGAAAATCTTGTGAAATCAGGAAGAGAATTCTATGAAAAAATTGACTTTTACCCATCTTACCAGTATTCCTTTTCCTTTCCAAATATACTCCAAAACAAGCCCGTTCATCTCTCTGCAAAAGTTGCCTCAAGGTCAACCCAACAAAGTCAATTTCAGGTGAATGCAAATTCGAGTCCTGTTACAACATTGATAACAAATGGATTTGGGTCATTAACAGGATATACCTACGCGCAGTCAGCTTTTGACACCTCATCTTTTTATACAAACCAAAGCAATATTTCAGTATCCATATCATTTAACAATCCAGACCCTTCTGGTTTAGGATGGTTGGATTATATTTTATTAAATGCCGGGCGAAAATTAAAGATGAATGGCAATCAAATGAGTTTCCGCAGTATTGCCTCTATTGCAAGCGGGAATGTTTCGGCATTCAAGCTAAGCAACGCGAATAATAATATTTTGGTTTGGGATGTAACAGACCAGCACGATATAAAAAATATTGGAACTTCAATGAATGGTGACACTCTTGAATTCACTCTGCATACAGATACACTCCGTGAATTTATAGCGTTTGACAAAACAAAAGATGTTTTTACTCCTGTGTATAAAGATGACGAAAAAGCAGGCCCGGTCCAAAATCAAAACCTCCATGGCATAGGTCAACCTGATATGATCATTGTTACGCTTGATCAGTACAAACAAGAAGCCGAAGATTTAGCAGATTTTCACAGGGAAGCAGATCAATTAGATGTTGTGGTGGTCAGACAAAATGAACTATTCAATGAATTTTCTTCCGGAGCCCCGGATGTTTCAGCATTACGGAATTTCATGAGAATGCTATATGACCGTGCTGATAACGAAGATGAACTGCCTCAATATTTGCTCCTGTTCGGTGATGGATCATATAAAAATAAAGGAAATACCGATGACTTTATTTTAACATACCAAAACAAGAATTCACTTAACGAGGTAAATTCTATCGTAACAGATGATTATTACGGGTTGCTTGACAGTAATGAAGGTGAAATAACTGGCTTATTGGACATCGGGATTGGAAGATTCCCTGTCAACAGTCAAACTGAAGCACGGATGATAGTAGATAAAATAAAAAATTATTATTCAAATCAAAACATGGGAAGTTGGAGGAAGAAAATTTGTTTTTTTTCCGATGATCAAAATGGAGATCATCATGAAGGCAACCAGCATATGGATGGGGCCAATTCATTGGCCAGGTATATAGAAAATCATTATCCTGCATTCGATATCACCAAAGTATATCTTGATGCATTCCGTCAAGTTTCTACTTCAACAGGAGACCGGTATCCCGAAGCCAAACAACTGGTGAATGACATTGTCAATTCAGGTGTCCTGATCTTTAATTATACCGGACATGGAGGAGAAATGGGACTTACCCATGAACAGGTACTCACTATAAATGATGTATTGTCGTGGAATAATCAGGATAAATTAGCCCTTTTTGTTACCGCTTCTTGCGAAGTAAGCCGGTTTGACGATTCTGAACACGTTTCCTTCGGAGAACATATTTTATTAAATGACCAGGGAGGTGGAGTAGCTCTCTTTTCTACCACCCGTTTAGTATATGCTAATGAAAATGATTTATTAAACGAACAGTTTTTCAAATACGTTCTTGAACATGGCCCGGGTAATGAAAAATACACGCTCGGGGATATTGCCCGGCTTGCCAAAACAAATATCGGTTCATCAAACACTGAAAATAAACGAAAATTCACGTTACTCGGGGACCCTGCGCTCAAACTCGTTTTCCCCGAAAGGAACGTGGCAACTACTAAAGTCAATAACGTGAATATCAGTCAATACACGGACACGATCAGCGCGCTTGAAAAAGTAACCATTGAAGGCAGGGTTGAAGATACCAGCGGCAATTTTATTTCTGACTTTAACGGTATTGTATATCCTGTTGTATTTGACAAAAAAACCAATATTACAACCCTGAGAAATGACGGGGGAAATCATGCATTCAATTTTAGTACCCGTGATAACATATTATTTAAAGGAAAAGCCAGTGTAACAAACGGGGCTTTTTCTTTCCAATTCATTGTCCCTAAAGATATTTCTTATAATTATGGATACGGCAAAATAAGCTATTATGCCGATAATAATGATTATGACCTCAGGGGAAGTTATGACTCCATTATCATCGGGGGCTCATACAATAATGCTCAACCCGATACCACCGGCCCGTCTATAGATCTTTATTTAAACGACAAAAGTTTTGTTTCGGGAAGTGTAACAGATGAAAACCCGGTGCTTTTAGCCTACGTATCAGATTCAAACGGGATCAATACCGTAAGCCAGGGCATTGGACACGGGATATCTGCAGTATTAGAAGGAAGTAATACACTAAATATTGACCTGAATTCATATTATGAATCGGATATTGACGACTATCAAAGCGGGAAAATTGAATATCCTTTCAACAATTTAAACCCCGGGACATATACATTGACTGTTAAAATTTGGGACGTTTATAATAATTCCGCCCAAAAAAGCATTGAATTCACGGTACAAAAATCTTCCAAATTAAAACTTGATCACGTGTTGAATTACCCGAATCCTTTTACAACACGTACATCGTTTTATTTTGAACATAACCAGCCAAACCAAACAATGGATGTACTGATACAAATATTTACCGTATCAGGAAAACTGGTCAAAACAATCAAAACAACAACTTCTCCTGAAGGATACAGGGCCGGGCCAATTGAATGGGACGGGCTTGATGATTTTGGAGATAAAATTGGACGTGGCGTATACGTTTACAGGTTAAATGTCCGTTGTAATAACAAGACAGCTGAAAAAATAGAAAAATTAGTCATTTTAAGGTAAAACAATTAACATTAAATAAAAACGATGATACATTTTAAACAAGTAGTTTTATTTATAATCATGGGGTTAATTACCTTTTCACATGCTTATTCTGACGATGATAACGTGATTGAAGAATCAGGGGAACTTCTTGGACAAACATATAATCCTGTTCAGACTGCTGTCCCTTTTCTCATGATCGCGCCTGATTCAAGGGCCAGCGGCATGGGCGACGTGGGAGCAGCAACCAAACCCGATGCATACTCCATGCACTGGAATCCTGCAAAATATGCATTCATTGAAAGAGATATCGGGGCCACTCTTTCAGCTTCTCCATGGCTTAAAAACCTGGTCAATGACATGTACCTGTATTATTTTACATTATATACCAAATTAGACAAGATGCAGACTATCGCCTTTTCTATACGATATTTTACATTGGGCGACGTTGAATTCACGAATGACCGGGGAGACTTCATTAAAACACATAATCCCAATGAATTTGCATTAACCGGCGCGTATTCAAGACTTTTTTCTGACAATTTTTCCGGGAGTATGGCATTCCGCTTTATCCGGTCTGATCTTACAGGCGGGTACAGCAATTCAAACATCGATTCTGAACCGGGCATATCCTTTGCTGCAGATATCGCGGCATACTATGAAAATGATATAGAAATCTATGAAAAAAAATCCATCCTTTCATTTGGAATGAATGTTTCGAATATCGGGACAAAAATTTCTTATACAGGGCAAAGTGATGAATTTATCCCTATCAACCTGAGATTTGGGAGTGCCATGAGAATGAAACTTGATGAATACAACGAATTGGGAATAGCACTCGACCTGAACAAATTACTTGTACCCACTACTCCAAGATATAATGACGATGGTGATATTATTGCAGGAAAAGACCCTGAAGTTTCTGTACCTGTAGGCATGTTCAGATCCTTTTACGATGCCCCGGGAATCATTAAAGACAATGGCGAACGAAGCGTTTTCAGGGAAGAAATGCAGGAGATCATGTACAGCATGGGTGTAGAATACTGGTATATCAATCAATTTGCAATCCGGGCCGGGTATTTTAATGAACATCAGCGAAAAGGCAACAGGAAATATTTTACGGCAGGAACCGGTTTAAAACTCAGTGCTATCGGAATTGATTTTTCTTACCTTATACCTATTAATCAACAAAACCCGCTTGCTAATACCGTGAGGATATCCCTCACGCTTGATATAGGGTCTTACTCTGAATAAAATATAGCTTATGAATACCCGGATAGGTTACGGATATGACATTCACCAACTAATTGAAGGAACGTCATTGTGTATTGGCGGAATAAAAATTCAACACGACAAAACTGCCCTGGCCCATTCCGACGGTGATGTATTAATCCATGCCATCTGCGATGCATTATTAGGAGCAGCTGCACTCGGGGATATCGGGTCGCACTTCCCGGATAACGACCCGGCTTACAGGGACATGGACAGCAAAATCATTCTTGAACAAACCATGCAAATCATTCAAAATCACCATTTTGCCATTGGTAATATTGACTCGACCATCATACTTGAAAAACCAAAATTAAAAGATCATATCCCGCGAATGATCAGCACGTTGACTTCTATCATGCACCTCAACGCGAACCAACTGTCCATTAAGGCTACAACACACGAAAAACTTGGGCCATTGGGTAACGAGGAAGCCATCGCGTGTCATGCAGTGGCTTTATTAGCATTTAACCCGACTGCAGTAATTGATTGAATGCAAAAAACACGATAATTTAACAATCAGGCAACTACAATAAACCATAGCTGGGCTTGAAGCTGCTTAAATAAAATGTAGTTGCATAAAAGACAAACACTTGATAGGGGTCATTATCTTTTCCCGTTCACAACCAACTCGTCTTTCAATTTATCAAAATCATCAAACATGAACCGGTTGGTAAAGAGCAGGGTCAAAATCACCGTGATCAACGAGGATACGAATATGGTAAGCATGATCATGATCTGGTATTTGATGGCAATTGAAGGACTGCTTCCTCCAAGCAGTTGGCCCGTCATAATACCGGGCAAAAAAATCAGGCCCATAACCGACATGTTGGCAATAAACGGGTTGAATGATTTTTTTAGGGCATCGCGGATAAATGGCGCGAGTGCTTCATCCCGGGTGGCACCATTCAATAAATAAAACCGGTATGTCAGCTCATGATCTTGTAATTCAGTATAATAAGCATTCAAAGCGATTATATTTGTCTTGAGGCAATTCCCCAGGATAATCCCCGTGATGGGAATAAAATAACGCGACTCGAACATATAATCCAACTGCAATACGAATCCGAGAAAAAACGGGTCTACAGTGATGAGTGTAACAAAAAGGGCAAGAAAAACAGGCATCAGAAACAATTTCGCCCGCAGTTCGCTTCGCCGGACAATGGTGTACGTTGCAATCACGAGCATCACCAGTACCCAGAGAATATTTACCCAATGATTATTCCATTCAAAAAGGTATTCGAGGTAAAACCCTACCAGGAACAATTGAACACTCATCCTTATTAAACTGATAACAGCATCTTTAACAAGCCCTGTTTTAAAATACCAGAACACGAGTAAAGGGACTAAAAATGCAATGTATCCCAAAAACAGGTGAAGGTAATTGATATCTATTATGTTTTTTTCCATAATTTTTATACGTGTTTTTTAATGTTTTAATTAGAGTTCGTCTGTAACATCGGAAAAATTTTCACATGATGTGTATCTGTTCATAAATTTCCGGTTGCCTGGCTTGCCCCTCCAGAAAATGGCTCATTTACTCAGGTAACTCCGCGTTTTTAGAGAGAGGCGTAACGCAGCAAATGGGCTCTATGGCCACATACTGTTTAGAATTGGCCCTTCCCCACCACTCACACCTCACACCTCA
>CAYPTK010000085.1:0-11666 GCA_964413555.1 uncultured Bacteroidales bacterium
TTTAATCATGCGGTTCCATATGACCATTGAAAATTTAAAAATAAACAGATGAATATCAAGAAAAGATATACCGCGTTCATTTTATTGATGTATACAACAGTTCTTTCATTTGGTGCAGGGAATTTTAACGTGAATCAGGCAGATTCAAAATTAGCTTATGACAAAGGAAATAAAATCATAAGTGCAGGATTAAATTTCCTTTATTTTCAACCAAACAAAGGGAGGGCATTTAACAATGTTGTCGAGAATTCAATTCCCCTGAACCTGAGCTTTGAATACGGTGCAAGCGAATATTTGGGAATTGGTGTGTTTTTAGGGTATGCAAATTGGATTTATGAAGATTTTGACGGTTATTTTTCATACAACTGGCATTTTATTTCATTCGGTATATTAGGAAGCCTCCATTATGCCCCGATATTAAATGATCATTTAGATACTGAAATCAACACTGAAAAATGGGATCTTTATTTATCAGTTTTATTAGGGGCTGAACATCATATTGTCAAAAACCCTGATTTTGGAGATATCCCGAAAGAACAAAAAGTATATTTTGAAGAAGAAGATTACACGACGCCCCTGTTTGGGCCGGTATTAGGCTGCAGGTACTATTTCTCCAGGCAATTCTCTGCCTACCTGGAATTAGGGCGCGGCTTGTATGGTGCTTTTAGCACGGGTATTTCATTTAAATTCTAACATTGCATTTACAATAAAACAAGTTCACGTGATTTAATATATATGTAATAAAATTTCTTTTTTTAGCTATTTTTTACTATATTTGTTAATATGTAGTTCGTAAAAAGATTAAATTTTCAGGATCACAGGTGATAAAATAATACATTATGAAACGCGCCATAACTAACATTTGTTAAAAACGCGCCGAATGATTACCGGGATTTGCTTAGACACCAAATAACCAGCAATTCCTACACGTGGCAAGATTCATATGACCATTAAAATATAAACAGATGAAGCTTTTACACAACATAATTTCATGCGTTATCTTGTTTGCTGTTAACCTATTTTCTTCATATACAGCACCTCTACAAGTAAATAACACGATAACTCATGTCAAATGCTACAATGGAAGTACCGGGGCAATAAGCTTAAGCGTGAACGGGGGCACGGCACCTTATGAATATTTATGGAGCAGTGGCGACACGACTGAAAGCATTGATGAACTGAGTGCAGCTGAGTATTCATTTACCGTTACAGATAATGTTGACAGCACGTATACAGATACGTTAGAAGTCACGGAACCTCCTGAAATCATTATCGGTGAAACCGTTGTCCATAATAATTGCCATGGTGATTCTGCTGGTTCAATAAGTTTAACAATAACAGGGGGAACCCCTCCCCTGGAATATTCATGGGACAATGGTGACACGACAAAAGACATAAATAATCTCATCGCGGGATCATATTATATAACAATAACTGACAGTAATGGTTGTACCAGAACAAGCGGATACGGGGTTAATCAGCCAAACACTGCTATCTCCATCACTTCTTCCATAGACAGCACAACATGCTTTAATAGCAACGACGGAGCTATTGACTTGTCAGTCAGCGGAGGTGGCACAGGATATACATATTCATGGAGCAATGGTGCTTCTACACAAGATTTGAGTGGCCTTTCAAAAGGAAGTTATGAAGTTACCGTAACAGATGATAACAATTGTAAAAAAATCAAAAATTTCGTGGTCCCCCACCCTGCCGAAATGACCATCAATGAAAACATCCAGGAAATACAATGCCATGGCGACAAGAATGGGTCAATTCATATTGCATCCATTGACGGGGGTGTTGCTCCGTATTCATATTCCTGGTCAAATGGAAAAACAGATCAGGAAATTTTGGGACTGGATGACGGGACTTACAGGATTACAGTGACAGACGCCAAAAATTGTACCCGGACAGAATTTTATGAACTTACTGATCCTCCAGCCCTGTCTTTATCAGCTAACGTTACAGATGCAACCGGTATTAATGCAGGGGATGGTAGTATTGATTTAACAGTTTCAGGTGGAAGTCCCGGTTACACGTATTCCTGGAATAACGGACAGACAACGGAAGATTTATCCAGTCTGTCACCCGGCAAATACTATGTCACGGTCAAGGATATAAATAATTGTCCTAATGACACCAATTTCATCGTTAATTTCCCTTCTACTATTACTATTAACCATAGCGTTACATCTGTCAATTGTTATGGTGGCAGTGACGGTGAAATTTCACTTTCTTTAGGTGGTGGTACTGCACCTTATTCATTTAACTGGAGCAATGGCGACACGACACAAACCATCAACAATCTTTCATCAGGAGATTATAGTGTAACTGTAACGGATGAGGACGGTGAAAAAGGATTGAGTATAATCAACGTTCCTGAACCCGAGGAGATACGTGTGTATTCGGGGAGAATCAATCCTGATTGCCATGGAGATGAAGACGGGGGGATCAATCTCGCGGTTTTTGGTGGTGTTGGTTCATACCAATATTTATGGAATACCAATGATACAACAAAGAACATATCCGGCCTTGCAGCCGGCACTTACCATGTGACAGTTACAGACAGTAACGGGTGTAGCAAAACAAAAAATATCATGCTGGATGAACCGGATCCTATCGTAATTAATGATTCCATTATCAATGTATCCGTGATCAATGGATCGAACGGGGCTATATACCTGGATGTTGAAGGAGGCACGGAACCTTATTATTACAATTGGAATACCGGGGACACGACACGAAATTTAACATTTATTGATATAGGCATCTATTCCGTCACGGTTACAGACAATAATTTCTGCAACGACACCGGTTCGTATGAAGTTGAAGGCGTAACACCGACTCTTTATACAGTTGCTAATGTAACACCGATAACATGCCCGGGAGACAATAATGGAGCGATTGATATCACGACGCATGGTGGTGAACCCCCGTATGAATTTGAATGGAGCAATGGTGCAACTACAGAAGACCTGACAGGATTAAGCGGGGGCATATATACAATAACTGTAACGGATGACGACGACGAAACAGCAGTTCGTAACTGCTATGTTCATGAACCCGACACGATCAAAATTTATGGCAATACACGGGATATTATTTGTCATGACAGCAATAATGGTGAAATATATTTCGATAGTATTAAAGGCGGGGTAAAACCTTACCAGTATCAATGGAGTAATGATTCAACAGGCAGTTCAATTTCAGGATTATCACCCGGTAGATACACGGTTACCATTATGGATCAAAACACGTGTAATAAAATAAAACAATACGAGATTAAAGAGCCACCGGCTTTAAATATTATTTCGGAAGTGTTTGGAACCACCTGCCTGACATGCTCGAACGGGGGAATAACAGTTACAGTAGAAGGAGGTGTCCCACCTTATGATTATTTATGGAATAACGGGGTAACAACTTCAGGAATCGGAAGTTTATCACGCGATAATTACACCCTGATTATTTCAGATAATGCAGGGTGTGAAATCATAAAAAAATATGATATTAAATTAATGTCACCGGGTGCATCTTCCCAAAATCCTGAACCCGGGGCTTCAGAAATCTCGAATGACACGGAGGTATGGATTCAGTTTAACCAGGATGTATGGGAAGGCAATCTGGAGAACGTGGTGATCACGAATCAATACAACATAAACCTGGCAGGAATTTCATCAACATTGGATTCATTAAGCAATACATTAAACATACATCATACAGAAGATTTTAAAATCAACAGGGAATATACTGTGATTGTCCCTTCCGGTACTGTTATGAATACAGACAGTGTCGGGAATCGTAAAATTAGCTGGAAATTCCAAACAATAAATACCGGCATTGAAGATATCAATACCCCGGACCCCGTGATTTATCCAATCCCATCAGATGGTGTATTATTCATACAGGGACTGGATGTGATACAGTCAAAAAACATATTATTGACCGTGAACAATGCACTTGGAAATAGAGTATTAGAAAAACAAGTGCAGCCACGAGAAACCATTAAAATAGACCTGACAAATCAATCAAATGGAATGTATATTATAAAATTCAGCTGGGACGATAAAGTCATAACCAAACAAATAATTATATTATAAATACATTTTTATTAATCTTAAAAGATTGTATGGTTCTACAGGTTTTGCAATGTAATTATCAAATCCTTCTTTTAAAATCTTTTGCCGGTCAGTTTCCATTCCATATGCAGTTACCGCGATAACCGGAATTTCAGGATTCTTCTTTTTTATTAGCTTAGTTGCCTGATAACCATTCATTTTTGGCAAACGGATATCCATTAAAATAAGATCAAATGATTGGTTGTTTTCAATTAATTTAACGGCATCTTCTGCATTCCCCTTTGTTACGATATCAGCTTTTGTCTTAACTAACAATGCTTTCACGTAATTCACACTATTCTCATCATCTTCAACAATTAATATTTTTTTTGTTTTCCAGTCAGGATATTCATTTCTCTCCAGTATTTTTTCAGACGTGTTCGTTGATTCAGAAATGACCTTTTCATAAGGGAATTGGATATTAAATACTGTACCCTGGTATGGTTTAGACTCGACCCTGATTACACCGTCCATGAGCTCCGTCAATTCTTTTGTAATAGCTAATCCCAGCCCTGTTCCACCAAAATTCCTTGTCAATCCCTGGTCTACCTGTTTAAAGCGATCAAAAATGGTTTGTTGTTGTTCCTTCGTCATCCCGATGCCTGTATCTCTAATATAAAATTGGAGCCGTTCATTATTAATCAGACGGTATCCGAATTGGATAAATCCTTTTTTAGTAAATTTTAATGCATTATTTAATAAATTAGTCAATATCTGTTTCAACCGTTTGCCATCAATTAAAATCATACTTTCATCATCAGGCAGGTCTTTATATAATAAAAGCTCGATCTCGTTTTTGTTGAAATTGATTTTTTCTTTATTCGTCAATTCCAACATTTCATCCATGATTTGATTTAAGTTCACGTTCGACTTCCTCACGGTTAATTGTCCGGCTTCAATCTTGGAAATATCAATAATATCATTGATAATATTTAACAAACTCTGGCTATTGCTCTTGATAATGTTCAGGTAACTGTTTCTTTTTTCTACTGGCACATCTTGTTCCTGTAATAATTGACTAAAGCCAATAATCCCGTTCATAGGTGTCCTGATCTCGTGAGACATGTTGGCTAAAAACGCCGATTTAAGCCTGTCTGATTCTTTGGCTTTTTCTTTTGCCCTGATCAATTCATATTCAACCTGTTTAATATCATCAATATTTCGCGCCTGTGTCAATATGCATTGCTCGTCTCTGATATTTATTATATTGGCAGATAATAACGCGGTAATGCTTTGTTTATTTTTGGTATTGAATTTGGCTTCAAAATTTGTAATAATCTTATTTCTCGTCAGGCTGTTGATAAAAATCTCCCTCTGCTTAGGATCTTTCCATAAATAAATATCCTTGTTAATTTTTTTGTTCAAATCTTTTGGAGTAAACCCTGTTAAGTTATAAAACCCGTCATTTACCTCCAGGATAACACCATCATTAATCCGGCTGATAATAAATGCATCAGGACTTGTCATAAATGCTACCCTGAATTTTTCTTCACTTTCTTTTAGTGCTTTCTGGGTTTCCCATTTCTCAAAAACCAGTGAAAATTGTTTAATGATCGTTTCAATTAATTTTTTATTTGTAAGAGGGACTGACTCCTTAAATCCTAAAGCCAATAAACCATACAAATTGTTTTGTGTTGTAAAGCCAATTATAAATAATTCATTTATACCAATATATTGCATTGACTGCTGACATGTGTTCACAACAGGCCCGTTTAAATATGAAGGAAAATCATCAATTTTCTGTAACTCGTTGGATGAAAGAATATCCCAAAGTAACTTATTATTTTCTTTATCCAAAGGCATGGTTATTTCTTTGATTTTCTTTTTTTCAAATAAAGCAGACACGTTCTTTTTTTCCTGATTTGTTAATCCCTTTATATCCTCTATCTTCAAAAACCTCCCGTGTGCATTGTAAGAGCTAGCGACAACAAAAGATGGTTCTGTAAGCAATGGCTTTATAATGGTTGTAATATATTGAAATATATCATTTTTTACCGGTGGATTAATCAGTTGTTTTGACGTGTTATAAAGTGTTTCAAGATGATAAATGTATGATTTTGCCTGTTCTTCAGCAATTCTTTTATTTATAGCAATAGAAGACTGGGTAATAAAAGCATTTATCGTTTCCTGTTTTTCCAATTCATAATGCCCCCTCGTGAAAACAAACATCAGTCCATAAACACTTTCTCTAACCGGGAAACAATTGATATATGTTTTTCCATTATTAACATGTTCCATTAAATCATTCAATATTTCATCGGGAATGTTCTCTTTGATCTTCTTCGGGTGCTTTAATTCACTTATTTTCCCATTGGTATAATTTAATAAATGGTTGAAATTAAATTTGGTAAATGTATTTTGGCTTGTATCCTGTTTTGAATAATATTTCCGTTCTCCATGGCCTTCATTATCGAGTTCATAAATTAAAAGCACATCTTTTTTATTCATCAATTTCAATAATTTTTCGCCAATATAGTGATATATGTCGTTATCAATCGGAAAATTCACAAAATCCATTGCAGTGGTTGCCAGGAAATTACTGCTTTTTAAATATCTCTTCTCTTTTTCCTCTGCAAGTTTTCTCTTGGTTATATCACGGGATATACCTTGTATCCCGATAATCTGGTTTTTATTATCACGAAATACATTGATGGTTGTTTCAAAATACACGATTGTCCCGTTTTTATGGACACCCTCTAATTCAAGCATATACGGGACATCCAACATGCCTTTATTTTCAATAGATGAATGATGTTCCTCCAGGAATGTTTTGATCTTTTTAAATGAATTGAACGTTAATATTTTTTTTAAAGATAAACCGAAAATCTCTTCTTGTTTATATCCACCAAACTTTTCAATGGACGGGCTCACATAAGCTAATTTAAAATCAACTCCTACAGTCCAAATAACATCGGTCGCGTTTTCAGTGAGTAGCTTGTATTTTTTCTCCTGTTCAGCCAGCTCTCTTGTCACGATGGCCTGTTCTTCAATGCTTTTCAGCAAGTCTAAGCTGTGACTCCCCTGGACAATTAACATTTTAGAATAGGTGATTACTACTTGCCTGATTAAATTCAAATATTTTTTTGAAAACACCGGGACAGATTGTATTGATTTTGATAATAATGTTTTATCAATATTATATTCATCAGATAATTGTTGAACATAACCGGGGCCGGGTGCATTGTTCTCCAATAAAAATTCGCCCATGTAAACAGTTGCCAGGGATCGGCCTGAAATCATTAAATCATATTTAATTAAATAGCATCCACTCTTACACTTGTATACAGAGTCCTGTTCTGGTGGTTTATTATCAAATGGCTCACTTAATACCGGGTATTTTGTATGAAAGAAATTATTTATGTCATTATTCCCTGAATGAACAATTATATTTCTTTCCGGGTCTGTAATTCTTACAGGCATGTTTGTCAGTTCATAAAACCTGTCAATTAAACGTTGAATTAGATCAATATCTACTAAATCGGGAAACTTTATTCGCGAACCGTTCGTTGAATATTGTTCGTTTCTTGTCTTTTGAAGTTCTTTTTTAAGCAGGAGATTTTCTTTTTCGAGTTCTTTGTATTTATTCTCAAAATATGCTTTGTCCATATTATTCATGATTTTCGGTACTTCTGTAAATAAACCAGTTACAACAAATTACATCCAATTAAATTGAACAAAAAAAAATTCATTACATAATTATTCCCGGCCGTTTGGGTATACATTACATGTTTTACGTGAAAACCCGGCAAATTGTTGTAATAATTTTTATTAATGGAGAAATATACAAAATCCTGATTAAATTTTGGATAAAACCCATGAATAAAATGTTCCATTAGAGTGTAAAAACGCGACGATCAATCTTGCCCGTGATTCGTATACTTTGAATTGACAATTATTTGATTCCCGCGATTATTTGGATTTGACAGATACTTTATTTGTTTGGATCAAATTTTTTACCGTGCTAACTTCGATGAATGATGCCCCGTGATGAGTTCCAAAATTTCCGGCCACGGTAACCACTAAATCCTCATCTTCAAGATGTTTGTTTTCCTTTAAAAAATGTAATGCCACCGTGATAAACTCGGGGTTTGTTTCGCGAGGTTTCATATAATCTGCAAACACGCCATAACTCAAAGCCAGTTCTCGCGCCACTCTTTTATCAAAACATTGTGCATAAATGGGTTTTGCACCCCTGAATGCCGAAATATTCCGGATGGTCCTGCCGCTTTGTGTATCAGCGATAATAGCTTTTGCATTTAATTTCACGGAAGCTTTGACTGCAGATTTTGTTAAAAAAGCAGAAATCTCGTTACTCAGTACAACTTCTTCTATATCATGAAATGGTTTTATATTTTTTTCTACTTCCCTGGCAACCCTGGCCATTGTTTTCACGGCATTAACAGGGTAAAGTCCATTGGCTGTTTCATTACTCAACATGATCGCGTCTGCTTTGCAGTATATTGCACTGGCGATGTCACTAACTTCGGCACGGGTTGGCCTTGGATTATTAATCATAGAATGAAGCATTTGAGTAGCAATGATCACTGGTTTTCTTTTCTCAATGCTTTTAGAGATCAATTGCCTTTGAATCACGGGTATCTTTTCATAAGGAATTTCAATTGCCAGGTCTCCCCTGGCCACCATAATTCCATAAGCATAATCCAAAATTTCATCAATATTATCTACTCCCTGCTGGTTTTCAATTTTCGCGATGATTTTTATCCTGCTTTGACTGCTGTCAAGTATGTTCTGTATTTCTAAAATGTCTTCTTTATGACGAACAAATGAATGAGCGATAAAGTCCAGATCATTCTCCACGGCAAAACGGATATAATCTTTATCTTTGGGGCTTAATGAAGGTAAATCCAATGAAACATCAGGAACATTCACACTTTTCTTAGATTGAATATATCCACCATCAAGCACTTTACAATATAAATATTCCTTGTCTTTATTTATCACTTCCAATTCAATATCGCCGTCGTCAATTAATATATTACTACCAGGAGGCACATCGCGCACGAAATCATTATACATAACACGTATGCACCCGGTGTCAGAAGTTTGGCCAATCCCCCCCTGCATCCTGATCTCAACACCTTCTTTCAGTTCAAACTGTTCATTGACGGGGCAGGTTCTTATTTCAGGCCCTTTTGTATCCAGCAGTATTGCAATTTTATCAGATACCTTCCTTATATTATCTACAATTTTTCGTGTTGAATCCAACGTTTGGTAAGCTGTATTTAACCTTACAATGTTCATTCCTTCTTCATAAAGTTTCTTTATGAATGACACTTCACAATTCAAATCTGAAATCGTGGCTACAATCTTAGTGTTTTTAATCTTGGTCATTACCCTGCTTGTCAATAATTTATTTTTTTTCCCGTGTTTTTTTTACCAGGGGTAAAAAGTTTAGCTTATGAATCAATTTTATCCCGGTGAACACGTATTTTTAAATCAATGAATTTTATCTGCCCGCTCCTTTAAACATCCTGTTCCACCTGATCTTATTCAAAAACTGTTTGTTTTTATTCAATGACAACCAAATAAATACCGGCTGGCCCACGATATGATTTTCAGGAACAAACCCCCATAGCCTTGAATCAGCAGAACTATGGCGATTGTCTCCCATCATGAAATAATAGTCCATTGTAAACGTGTACCCGGTTGCTCTTTCTCCATTTATATAAATAGTGCTGTCGCGGACTTCAAGATCATTCATTTCATAAACATCTATGATCCGCTCGTATAGTGGAAGGTTATCAAGTGTAAGCGTTACAGTAGTTCCCTTTTCAGGAATCCATAAAGGCCCGTAATTGTCAATGTTCCAGGGATACTTAGGTGAATGAGGAAAAATCTGGTAATTACCTTTATCCCGTGATGCTACATTTTTTTCAATTTTAATTATATTCTTAAATTTTTTCAGGTCCTCTACATTTTGTTCGGTAAGATTGCATTTAAAATAGCGCTGACTAAAAGGACTACCTTGTAACTCTTCGGGATCCACCCCGACTGCCTCCAGTGATTTAGGGTTCAATCTTGTTCCATTTGTAACAATATTATAAAGGAATTGTAATGTTTCTATCTCTTCTTGTGGTTTCCCGTTGATATAAAGCTGTGTTTCTTTAATCTGTAATGTATCCCCGGGAACAGCGACACAGCGTTTTATATAATTATCCCGCCTGTCTATTGGCCTGACTGTAATTTCGTTTTGATTCCATACTAATTTCCGGGCTTTATTGAAATAATATTCTTCACTTCTTATTTTTTCTCCCCGTTGTTTGTCTTCATTTCTAAAGGTCATTGCCATTCCCCTTAATATTGACTCGTAACTTGTTGCCTGATTTTGCAAAACAACAGTATCCCCGGCAGGAAAATTAAAGACCACGTTGTCATTTCGTTCTATTTTACCAAATCCTTTGAGGCGTTTATATGGCAGCTTAATCCACTCTACATATGATTTAACTTTTAAAAAAGGTAATGTATGCTGGGCAAAAGGAAAATGCAGGGGTGTTTGAGGAATTCGTGGCCCGTAACTCAATTTACTTACAAAAAGATGGTCTCCTTTTAACAGGGTCTGTTCCATTGACCCGGTAGGAATTTTATAATTCTGAAAAAAGAAAATATTGATAAATGTAACAGCAATGACCGCGAATATAAGTGCATCAATCCATTCCACCAATACGCTGTTTTTTCCTTTTCTTTTTTTCCAAAACGACCAGTTTACCTTTTTGGTAATATATAGATCAAATATTACTCCTAACCCGAGCAGCAACACGAACCATCCTACCCAAATTACCCATAAGATATATAAACCAGCCGCTACTCCAAATTTAAAATATTTATTTTTCAGTATTTCTTTAAAATCCATTTGCTTATTTTTTTATTTTTCATTATACAAAACTATATTTTATTATTTTAATTATTCCACTACCTTGAAAATATTTTTCCACCGAATGCTTTTATGAATCGGGAATTCCTTTTTATAAGAGAAACAAACGAATGATGCCTTCCCTGTTATATGATTTTCAGGAACGAATCCCCAATGCCTTGAATCCAGAGATTGATGCCTGTTATCTCCCAGTACCCAATAATAATTCATTTTGAATGTATATTTCTTTGCCGCCTGCCCATTGATAAAAATAACAGAATCTTTTACATCCAGGGTATTGTTCTCGTAAACGGTTATAATTCGTTCATATAAAGGCAGATTATGTAACGAGATTTGAATGCTTGAATCTTTTAATGGAATATAAACGGGGCCAAAATTGTCTCTGCTCCATTGAAAACTGTCATGACATGGAAAAACGTGTTTACTCCAGGGGCCTGCACGCGGATGCTCTATCATGGCAGTAGAAGTAATGTATTCATGTTTTTTCAACCAGCTCAATTCATCTCTCGTTAAGCTAAATATATATTCATAATCAGACATTTTCGCGCTTTGAACATGTTGATTTGTATATTCAATGCTTTGGAGTGTTGAATCCGGGATTTCATTCCCGTCGGTCAATATTAAATAATTGAATTGAAGGGAGGGGATTTTCTCCC